>JBBRWF010000666.1:0-2484 GCA_038249405.1 Anaerolineales bacterium | reverse complement strand
GTTCCGCCGGATGATTTCTGGCCGCGCATTCGCGAGGCCACCAAAAAGTATGGCACATTGCTGATTGCCGATGAAGTTCAGACCGGCCTCGGTCGTACTGGTAAGCTCTGGGGTGTCGATCACTGGAATGTCGTTCCTGACATCATGGCCATGGCCAAGGCTCTGGGCGGTGGTGTCATGCCGGTCAGCGCGATCTGCACAACCGAAGAAATTTTCAAGCCCATGATGTACCCCAATCCTTTCATGCACACCACCACCACCGGCGGTGGCGCGTTGGCTTGTTCCGCTGCAATCGCGGCTATCAACGTCACCCTGCGCGACGATCTGCCGCGCCAGGCTGCCGAAAAAGGCGATTATATTATCTCAAAGGTGCAGGTGCTTGCCGAAAAGTACCCTCAAGTTTACAAGGCTGTCACCGGCAAAGGCTTATTGATTGGGCAGCATTTCCACACTCCTGAACTGGGCTACCACGTGGCTGCGGAATTGTTCAAACGCGGCGTAGTTGTGTCAGGAACATTAACCAGTGCCCAAACGGTTCGAATCGAACCCCCGCTGGTTATTTCCTATCCAGAGATTGACGAAGGCCTCAATCGCTTGTATGATGCAGTTGCAGTCGTAGCTGCATCGCAAGCGTAAATAATAAAACTCCCTTGGCGCCCCAGGCTTTTCATAGGCGCCAGGCGATATTTTGCAAGGGAAGATCGTCGAAATCACCTTTACACGGGAAGCTCGTCATTTGACGAGGTGTAAATTATTTGGTGAAAAATTTTTAATGAGGAGAGCAGTGCATGAGCGATTTTGCTGTTGAATTGCGTGATGTGGTGAAAACGTTCCAAACGCCAGAGGGGGGCTCTGTCAATGCCGTTGACCACCTCAATATGAAGATCAATCATGGTGAGTTTTTCTCCATGCTCGGTTCTTCCGGCTGTGGAAAGACCACTTCTTTACGCATGATCGCTGGTTTTGAATGGCCTACTACCGGCGAAGTTTACATAGAAGACCAGCCCCAGGGGCACAGGCCCCCATTTCAACGTCCCGTAAATACTGTTTTTCAGAATTATGCCCTTTTCCAGCACATGACCGTTGCACAGAATATTGCCTTTGGCCTCGAAATGGATAAGGTACCCGCGGCTGAGATCAAACGTCGGGTTGGTGAAGCCCTGGATATGGTCAAGCTCGGCAATATGGGCAAGCGCGCGCCGCGCCAGTTATCGGGCGGGCAGCAGCAGCGTATTGCCCTGGCGCGCGCATTGGTCAAGCGGCCCAAAGTCCTCCTGCTGGATGAGCCTCTCGGCGCACTTGATTTGAAGCTGCGCAAAGAAATGCAGTTAGAGCTTAAGAACCTTCAGCGCGAGGTCGGTATTACTTTTGTGTTCGTAACCCACGATCAGGAAGAAGCCCTTACCATGTCCGACCGTATTGCCGTCATGAGTCATGGCAAAGTGTTGCAGATTGGCGCTCCAGTGGAAATTTACGAACGCCCCAACTGTAAGTTTGTTGCTGATTTCATTGGCGACACCAACTTTCTGGAAGGCGAAATTACCGTTGCCGAAAAAGACCATCTTATTGTATTTGTGCCTAAGCTTGCTGGCGAGGTGCATGGCATGGGCGAAAGCGAGTTTAAGGTTGGCGATAAGGCCATCATTTCCATTCGCCCGGAAAAAATCCGCCTTTCTGAACAGCACACTTTCAATCAAAACTGTTTCCAGGTCAAAATAACCAGCTCTGCTTATATCGGCTCAGACACCCGGCTCGAAGTGGATGCCAATGGCGTCAGGTTAAAAGTTTGGGAGCAGAACCATATTTCCACCCTTGACCCGCGCGCCTACCACCACGGCGAACAACAGGCCTGGGTCACCCTCTTTCCTGAAAATGCACTTGTTCTGCCAGCAGAGTAGGAGTTGAGCATGCTGCGAAAACTTCGAGAAAGTAAACCCTTGCAGGGTACCCTGCTGATTGCGCCCACCCTGATTTTTATGGTTGGGCTGTTGATTATCCCTTTGATGCTGACGGCTGTGGTCAGCTTTGGAAAACGCAATTCGGACGGCGGAGTTATCTACACCCTTACCCTGGATAATTACACCCGCCTCGCTGGTTTTTCCACCAATTGCGACAGCGGAGCCGCCAGTTGTTTTGATCCGTTATATGTCAACATCCTTGGGCGTTCGCTGACTCTCGCGCTTCAGACCACCATTTTTGTTATCCTGATGGCCTACCCCCTCGCTTATTTTATTGCCCGTTCCTCACCCAAACGCCGCAACACCTTTCTTTTCATGGTTTTGGTACCCTTGTGGACCAATTTCGTCATCCGTGTCTATGCCTGGATGATGATCTTGCGTACCCAGGGTGTGCTGAATGGCCTTCTGGGTGCAATCGCTGGCGTATTGCATATCCCCTTTGCACCGTTGGATATGTTATACACGCCGGGTGCCGTCTTGGTGGGCATGATCTATGAATTCCTGCCCTTTATGATCCTGCCGATCT
>JBBRWF010000665.1:0-2489 GCA_038249405.1 Anaerolineales bacterium | reverse complement strand
GCTCTCGCACAAACACCCTTCTCGGGTATCCGTTCAGTCGGACTTCCTACAACACACGAATTGCTGACGTGTATCTTGTGTAGTCCAAACATTGACAGCGATTTTCAACTATTGCTTACAAATTATTCAACCAATCCTTACAGACAAAAATGTAAAAGCTATTAGAATATATTGAGCGTGAGTCTATAATAGATCAGTAGTTTTGCACTTTTAACAAATGGCAACGGCAAGAGGCAAGGCAGGGCAAAGAACCTGTTTGATTTGGGTTGATTTTGCACCTCCTTTGGCTTGATAGCAAATCCAGTCGAGTTGTTGTGTATCATGGTGATTGATCAACCATGCTCTGGTTTCTCCTAATGAAACATGTCGATTTTGCAACCGTTCGAGGCGATGGCGCAGACCGTCGAGAAACTGGTACAGACATAAAGCCAACGCCCAAAATCGCTCAATGGCCAGAGCTGAGTGCAATTGATACTGGTCACTGCCCATCAGTTCTTTAAAATCTGCAAACAATGTTTCCACAGTCCAGCGTTTCGCCACGGCAGCGATGACTTGCCCGAGGGTATCCTTCAGACGGCTGGTAGCAAAGAAGCGAGTGCTGGAGGCCGGGTCATTCGGTTTGTCGCGAAGGATAAGAACCTGGCAAGCGCCCAGGTGTTTCACCTTGGTACGCAGAAGATAGGCGAACACCGTCTGCTCACCTTCCTGGCTTGGCCAACTGATTGCCTGAAAATCCTCCTCACTCAAGGTTGCCGCATATTCGCTGATTGTTGGCCAGGTCACGATCCCCTGGCTGTCCTCAATCCGAATCCGGCGGTTGCTTTTCAGCCCACCAGTCATATCCCAGTTTCGCATTTTGGCGGCTTTCCACAATTTCTTGTTGAGATACCAGCTATCTGCCAAAACATGGGTGTGCGTATCGGGCAAGGGCTGAAAGTGCTCAACTAACCGAACCGACATGTCCACTTTACTGCAGAACGGGCGCTCAATTTCCTCGCAAGTCGTCTTTTGGCAGTACATTTGCGGGGTGAGCGGGTATTGGTACTCTTCTACCATATACACTGCTTGAAACAGGCTATGCCCTTGGACCGCCTTTTTCTCAATGCTCGAATAGTGCCTGCCCAAGCCACTTTCGGCTTTGGCGTAATACCGTTTGACGTGGGTCGAATCATCCAGAATGAGGTAACCTGTAACCAGGGTTGGTCTGGGACGACCTCTGCGCCGCACGCGTTTCGCTTTCTGCTCGCTATGGGCTTGGGCTACCATCGGCTGCACCTGCTGCACAAACTGCTGGTAGCGGATCTGTTCCAATTCTGCTGCTGACCACGCTGGACTTATCAGAAAACGGCTCAGACCACTGATCGTTACCACCACTGCCACTTTTCGCAACATCCCCGATAGCGTTTTGCTGCCTTCGCAATGCAGTAACCCCATCAATACGGTAACAAAGTATTTCCACTGGGATACGTTCAGTTTGGCGCGAAATGCTTCCAGGTAATTGCGGAATGTCGCTTCTTGGAGGATAATCAAGTGGGCCATTCGTTTCTCCGTTAGTTTTGTTCTTCACACAATAATCCTAACAGAAACCTTGGCCCGTTCTTATTCTTTTGTTAAAAGTGCAAAACTACTGACTGAAGTGGTTCCAATACTGGCCGCAATTTCTGCCTGGGTTGACCAATGATAATGTTTGATGACGCCATTTTCAGAGCGGTTCAAAAGCAGGTGAGCCAACCGGCCTTCTACATTGCGCAGTGAGAGATCCTCGACAAGATTGAGTAATTGCACGACCCGTTTTGCCAGATTTTTCGTGATCAACTGGTTCAGCATCGGATGTTTGGACATCAGGTCGAACAAAGTTTCGCGCTCGATCAACCAAACCGTACTTGCATCCAGGGATTTCAGCGTAATCAGATTCGTTTCGCCACCCATCACGCTGATTTCATTGATCATTTCACCCGGCCCGGCCAGGCGAATTTCTTGTTCACGACCCTCTGGTGAGATTTTAATCCCTGTGAGCCAGCCGGTCTCAATGATGAACAGCCCTGGACAAGGTTCCCCTTCCAGGCAAACAATTTCGCCTTTGGCATAAATTCGCTTAAGGGCGACTTGAATAATTGCGGTCAGAGAATGTGTATCGAGCTCGGACAAGCAGGTGCCTTGTCCAAACGCTGATAATAAAGCGCGATCTTGACTGTATTTCATAACCATCCTTGCCAATGGTTGAGGTCAGAAAATTTACAACTTGATCAACTCCCGTGCGTTCTCATCTTTGATCTTACTCAGGTCAGGGTCTTCTATCATCTTCCCTTGAGTTTATCTGATCTCTCAGATGTTGGGAATACCGCACCCCATTTTGAGTGTGTTGCAGTTTTTTTGCGCAGCCCATCACCCCGGCCCCCTTCCCAAAATCGGGAAGGGGGTGCAAAAAATTTTAGTGGTTGTAGAAGGCACTTTGTGCCGTCTACAACCACAAAAACCCCGTTTTGCTT
>JBBRWF010000664.1:0-2492 GCA_038249405.1 Anaerolineales bacterium | reverse complement strand
GCTGGGTGGTGTAATACGCAGAAACCAGGCGCGGGACATTCACCAAAACCTGGTGCGGAGCAATTTGACCTGCCAAAGCATTCACGCTCATGTTTCCTCCTGACCGTCGATCCAAGATACTCTTATTTTACGGCATTATTGCCAGTTAGGCAGTCACAAGACCGCCCTGGCGTATAATTTGATGATCTGAAGGCTGTATTCGATCGGGAAAGGATTGCAATGTTCATCATCGTCATGGGTGTTTCCGGCAGCGGCAAAACCAGCATCGGTGCAGCACTGGCTGCCCGCCTGGACTGCCCGTTTTACGACGGCGATGACTTTCACCCGCCCGAAAATGTCGCCAAAATGGCAGCCGGTATCCCACTCAGCGACGAGGACCGCGCCGGCTGGCTGGACAGGCTCGCGGCCTTAATTCGAGACGGCCTGCAGAATGGGCGCAGCGGGGTGATTGCCTGTTCGGCATTGAAAGAAACATACCGGGCCAGGCTGCGAGTCGATCCGCAGCAGGTGCGCTTTGTCTACCTGAAAGGCAGCTTTGACGTGATCCTGGCACGCATGCAGGCACGGCCCGGTCATTACATGAAGCCAGACATGCTGCGCAGCCAGTTTGAGACGCTCGAAGAACCTGGCGGGGCTGTGGTGGTGGATATCACCCAGGCCCCGGACAGGATTGTTAAAAACATTATCGATCGTCTGCAGAGTTAAGATTCCGCAGGAAGATCAATCTTCAAAATAGATCGGGTTGGAGATCAACGCCGGCAGCATCGGCAGACCGGGCAGAAAGGCACGCAGAACCTCCACCCGCGCAAAGCCGGGTGCCTTCATAGGGTAATCAGCTTCCAGCCGTCCACGGTTGGGAGCTTGCAGCAGCACATCCGCCCCACTGGCAGTGACCACCCGCACGACATCCCCGCTCAGCAAGCCGTCCACCGCGATCTTTAACCCCTTCACCTGCGACCACGCTACCGTGTCGCCCAAGATAGCCTCTCCGGCCGTCAGTTCCAGCGCCGGTCCATCCGGCGCAAAGATCAGGTAGGCATGCCCCTGGCGCAGTGCATCCAAAATATCCGAAGTTCCGCAGGACAAGGATTGCACGCAGGTGGTGGGTCCGCCCGGGAAGATAAAAGGCGTATCGCGGTGATAGTCGCTCCCACCGCTGATCGGCATTTTCCGCCCGGCCGCCAGCAGGCTTTGCCACAGACCGACTGCGCGCAGGTTCGACTCGCGCATCGGCCCGTTCCAGATCTCCAGGCAGTCAAACGGGATCGTGTTCAGGTCGAACTGGAAGCCGCAGCCCGGTTCGAAGGGATGGTTGACCGTGATTAGCGCGCCGCGCTGGCGGGCGGTCGCAAAGCGCGCCAGTGCTTCTTCCGGCGTGTTCGTGGCAAAGTAGCCGTCGAAGGGGCTGTCCACGCCCAAAAAGTTGGCGTGACCCTGGTAGTGGGTCCACTCCACGCCCGGAATCAGCGTCAAACCGGGCACATCCGGCAGCGCCGCCGCTGAGACCATCTGGTTGTGGTCGGTGATCGCCAAAAAATCCAGTCCGTGCCGCACCGCGCGCTGGCCCAGTTCGGCCACGGTCAAAACACCGTCGGAGGCCAGCGTGTGAGTATGCAGGTCGCCTTTGAGCAGGCGCGCCTCTTTCTCAACCATGGTGATTTCATAGCTGACCAGGCAGCCTTGCGGGGCCACCTTGTAAGCCCCGACCAGGATCTGCCACTCGCCGGGCACCAGCTTGCATGGGTTGTAGCCGGGCGTGGCCCGGTTCTCAGTGATCGAGAATTCGGTTTTGTCCGATCCAGAAGCGCCCACCTGCCGGCCATCCGGGGCGATCAAGCCCAGGTCAATAATATTGATCTCGGGTTCGGAATAAAAAATGCCGGCAGGTAGGTTAAGTTCTTCATCGTCGTAATGTGCATATCTATACGAAATTTTCAACTCACTGATATTTTCGGGTATATAAAAGGGCAGTGTGAAGTAGCTTCCCTGCTGTTCGGGCTTGATCTGCAAATCTCGAAAAATGACCGTTTGTCCGTTCATCCCAACACCGCCTTTAGGAAGCGCTGAATTTCTTTGTCCCAGAAGAACCAGTCGTGTTTGCCGTTCTTCTCGTAATACTCAACCGGAATACCCAACTGCTGGAAATCGGCGTTGACCTTGCGGTTGGTCTGGATGAGAAAATCCTGCTTCCCGCACGACATGAACAAGCGCGGCAGTATCTTTGGGTGCCTGGCTGCCTTTCTGTACCAGGTGTACGGGTCGTGCGCACCGCCGGAGACCTTCGTCAAATCACCGAACAGCAGCTCGAACTCATGCTCTGGCTCGCTGCCGGGCTCAGAGCGAAAGATGTCCAATGCCACCACCCCCGAAAAGCTGGCCGCCGCGCAGAACCGTTCCGGGTAGTGAAATGCATATTTAAAGGCCCCATACCCGCCCATCGACAACCCAGCCAACAGGGTATCCTCACGCTTGGGCTTCAGGTCGAACACGTC
>JBBRWF010000663.1:0-2531 GCA_038249405.1 Anaerolineales bacterium | reverse complement strand
CCGCTACGCCGCCAGTTGATTTTGTCACCAGCAATATTCTCAGCGGCTGGCTCATAATGCGGCTCCTGAGCCCACCGGGCCGTTTTCGCCCAATCCATGGGCGCTTAACAGGTTATTATAAAGATTTGCAGTCTGGTCGATCATCGCATCCAGGCTGAAATGAGCGGACACCCGTTCAAAACCAGCCTGTCCCAGGCGCTTGCGCAGCGCTTCGTCCCCTGCCAACCGGCAGCAAGCACCGGCAAGCGCCGCGGGGTCGCCTGCCGGTACCAGCAAGGCGGTTTCTTCCACCACAACCACGCCGCGGATGCCATCCACAGCAGTCGCCACCACCGCTTTTCCAGCCGCCATGCCCTCCAGTAAAGTAACTGGCAGACCTTCCCAACGGGACGAAAAAACAAGCACATCCAATGCCGCCAGAATAGCAGGAATGTCGCTGCGCAAACCACAAAAGATCAGCGCGGGCAGCAAACCCAATTCTGCGGCCATTTTTTCCAATTCGGGTTGCAAAGCTCCTGCACCAACCACAAAAAACCGGGCGCTTGGAACCTGGCGGAGAATCTGTACCGCAGCATTAAAAAAAGTGGCATGGTCTTTTTGGGGCTGAAGCCTGCCGATGATACCAAATAGGATCACCTCGGGGTCGATACCGAATTCTGCGCGTACTGCATCCCCGGCAGCTTGCTTGCCTGTGAATTTGCGCACATCCACAGCATTTTCAATGACTGTTACTTTTTCTGCCGGAACACCCGTGTATTTCAGGTGAAATGCGCGCACATCCTCTGAAACAGCGATCAACTTATCCGCAAAACGCGCCGTTGCGCCGTATAGTTTTCCCAAAGGCCAGTGCCGCGCCCAGGCATCTGTATTATGCAGGGTCGAAACCACCACCGGCACACCTATGCTTCGCGCCGCCAGCCTGCCGTGAAAGTCACTCTTGAATAAATGAGTATGTACCACTTGCGGTGGATCAGAGCGCATCAAGTTGAGCATGCCCCAAAACAGGAAGGGGTCTATACGCCCCATACGAGGTAAGCGTGTCAATTGCAGCCCTGCCCCGGCTAATTCATCCACCAACGGCCCAGGCGTACTGTACGCCACACTCACCCGGTACCCGCGCTGTGTCAAACCTGCGCTCAAGTCTCGCAATAGAACCTCAGCGCCGCCAACATTTAACCCATCGATCAGGTGGAGAATGTGCAATCGCTTATCCAGACCTGCCTTCAGCCTGCTGTGCGAGCTGCCCGACAGTTCTGCATACAAAGCCTCGTAACGCGCCCCTACCACCGAAAAATCATATTCAGCGCGAACCCGCTCACGGGCAGCCGTTCCCATCTGCGCGCGCAGCTTCGCGGAATGCCCCAGAGTCACCAACGCGCTGCTCCATGTCTCAATATCATCCATAGGCAAAAGCATTCCACTGTCACCCTGCTTTAACACTTCGGGGTTGCCGCCCACTGGGGTTGCCAGGCAGGCCAGACCGGCAGACATGGCCTCCAACAAAGCGTTTGAAATCCCTTCGCTGGCCGAAGGCAGGGCAAAAATATCTGCTGCTTGCAAATATGGGCGCACATCTGCCTGATTACCGGCAAAGGTGACCTGACCTTTAATCTTCAAAGAATCTGCCAGTGCTTCAAGGGCAGTCCTCTCCGGCCCATCGCCCACCAATAATAAGCGCAGTTCTGAAAAGCCGGGCAAAGCTTTTGCGAACGACTCAAAAAGCACCGGCAGGCTTTTTTGGGCTGCCAGGCGGCCCACCGAAAGCACAACCACTTTACCGTTCAATCCCAGGGCAGCCTTTGCATCGGCGGGCATCTGCGCATCGCTAAACATGCGCGCATCAATCCCGTTGTTGATGCGCCGCACTTGCTGTGGAGCAAAACCAGCATCAAGCGCCTCGGCCTGCATGACTTCGTCCAAAACAATCACGGTATCCGCCCACTTGCGAAAAGCCGCCAGCCGCAGTCTACCGCGCCAGCTTTTTTGTGAAACCCGAATATCACCGAATTCGCCGCTGTTACCAAGTTTTACCAAAACACGTTTCCCCAGCAAACGAGCCGCCAGAACAGCCGCAAAAGCCGCGCCAAAAGCCAGGTGCGCGTGCAAAATGCTGTAATCTTTGCGCCTGCGCACCAGCTCAAATAACGCGCCAAACACAAAGGAAACGGTGCCAAGCTTACCGGGTCCCCAGGCACGCGGACGAATGATCGTAAACCCGTGAACCGTTTCGCTGGCAGGCAGGCCCGGTACGCCGCGCGTAAGCACCCATACGGGCCAACCGCGCCCGGACAGGTAAGCGGACAGGCGCTCAGCCTGTCGCTCTGCGCCGCCCACCGGTAAAGGTGCAAATTCATTCACCAACATGACCACACCAGCCATCTAACCTTAATCCTCACTCAATTGCAAAACCCGGTTTATATCCGGGGAAGCATTAACAGCCACATTAGCCTTTGTCAGGTATTGCTCAGCCTTGGGGCTGAGCTGCGCATACAGCTCAAGCAATTTTCTAGTCCACGTTGCACGGCTGTAAT
>JBBRWF010000662.1:0-2540 GCA_038249405.1 Anaerolineales bacterium | reverse complement strand
GGGATGTGCGCTCGCGCAGTTCCCCAATGTCCCGGTCGTGCGAGTCCTGTTTGGACTCAATGCATTCGAGCCTCTTTTCAACCCGGTCAAACCCCCGGTTCACATCAGTCCGCATATCGTCGATTCGCTTGTTCATCGAGTCGACATTCCGGGTGTTGCTCCCGGTCGCCCAAAGGAGCCCCATCAGGATTGGCAGAGCAACCTGAACAAGAGGCAGCGAGGCGATCAACTTCCAGTCCGGCACACGCTCATTTTGCCAGAATGTCCCACCGCCGAAAGCGCCTTCTCCCTGAGCTGTATTGCGCCGTACTTCCCGCGATAACAATTAGGCCGAAGTTCTTTACGCTTGGCGAAGCAAGTTATGGAAAAGAAATGACTTAGAGAGGTGGGGAGGGCAGTTTACTGCCTACGGATGCGGATCAGTTGATCAGTTGGAGCGAATATTGACGCCGAGCAGATCCAGCGCTCGTTGCTGAATTGCCGTTGGCTGAGTGAACATATCGAAGGCGGCGATGCTCTTGTCCGTGGGTTGAATTCGGTTCTTGACGATGGTTGCCAGGTCACCGATGAGAGTTTGAAAGCTGTGCACCCTCATCCCGTCGGCGGTCTGTTTGGTGCGGGCCTTGCGTTTTGCGGCGGGGGAGCGTTCCGCCGGAGCGACGACAGACGCGCGGGCTGCCTGTGCCCCGGGCTTGTCGTCGTCGTCGAAAAGTATGGGAGACAGGAGTCGGCGCATATGCCACTCCACGTAATAGGCCAATACGCAAAGCAGGATGTGGGCGCGGACGCGGTCAGGCAGGCGGTGATGGATGGGCCGTACCTGCAGGTCGACGGTCTTCAGGCTGCGGAAGGCCCGCTCCACGCGGGATAAGCTCTTGTAACTTGCCACAACTTCCTGACTGGATAATACTTCTTTCCTGACACTGGTTCGGATGACATAAATTCCATCCAGACTCTGCTCTCGCTCGATGTTGGTCGTTTTACGTTCGAATTCAAAACTATCATCTTCGATTCTCAGTTGAAAATGCTTTCCCATTTTGTAACGGTCGAGAATCTTTCCTGCGCGCAACCCGATATTCTGCTTGCCGCGAAGGGGCCGTCGTTGACGTCTGGTGGCGGTGGCGATTTTCTCCAGTTGCTTCTCGGTGGCAGCCAGTAATTCAGGTCTCTTGCGCGCGCGCTCCTCTGCCAGCAGAGGATTGAAGCAAGCGACCAGGCGTTCGCCGGGAAAATCCGGATGGGCGATTTCCACCAGGTCGGTTTGATCGAACACAGACATCTGCAACTGGCCGCTGGCGGCCAGTTTCTGGATCTGAGTGGCGCGCAGAGCGGAGATCCACTGGATGCCCTGCGCGGCCGGCAAGTCCTCCCGAATGCGCGCACTGGTGATCATGCCGCGGTCGCCGATCAGCACCATGTCGGAGAGGCCAAATCGCTGGCGCAGTTTGACTACCTGGGGTGCGACAGTTTTGGGATCGGAAGTATTTCCGTCAAATACTTCGACCGCGACCGGGCATCCGGAAGCATTGGTAAGGAGGCCAAAAACGATCTGCGGTTTACCGGATTTATCGTCGCGCGAGTGTCCGAGTTTGGCCAGAGAACAGTGACGGCCTTCAAAGTAGGTGGAGGTGAGATCGTACAACACCACACCGCCATCGGAGAGGTGCCGTTTAGCCAGGGCCTGCTCAATACGGGACTGCCGCGGGAGCAGCCAGTCCATGGCCTGGTAGAGTTCTGCTTCGCCAGCGGAATCCAAATGGAGCATGTCACCGAGACTGTGATGCAGGGTATCGGCGTGAAGACCACGAGCGGTGGCCAGCTTGGATGCCGGATCGATGATGCGGGCGGCGATCATGGCGATGACAAGATCGCGCTGTCGGCTTGGCTCAGGGTCCAGGATGGAATCGAGTTGGAGTTTGTAGAGGCAGCCGAGGACAGCGGCGGCGTGTCCGTGAGGAAGGGAGCGGGTGATGTGGAAGGACTCAGGTAGTGTCGTTGAGGGGGACAGGGGCAGCGAGCTGGCCAGAGCGAGGCGGAGGGCCTCGATCTGATGTGGCTTGAGGTGAGTGATGTTGGCGAGGGTGCGAGTCTTGACTTTGCCGTCCTGGCGATAGGACTCGCGGAGGAGGATGGCGGGCGGGGAGTTTCGATTTGGGACTGCCGCCACGTACATGCTTACATGTTATCACTACTATACAGCCAATGCAAGATAAAAATAACTAATTACATGCCTACAAAAACAGCCCAAAAACGAGCCAAACCTATCAAACCAAAAGAGTTTTCCTTTTCAGGGGCAAGAACTTCGGGTTAACCGCGACCCCAACGATACGAATTTCGTCCTGGTGAGCCCTTCGAGTGGAATGACACCCGGCTATATCAAGATCGCCCTGAATCCCGCCGTGGTCCCTTATCTCGACTCGAGGGTCCATAACTACTTTGTGGGATTCGTCGTCCCCAATTCCACGTCGCCGCCCGCGGGCGGTGTCAACGTGACCCTGTTTCTGAAGAACGCCGGAACGCCCGAGATCGAGTCTGTGACG
>JBBRWF010000661.1:0-2551 GCA_038249405.1 Anaerolineales bacterium | reverse complement strand
TACGCCACCGAAACAATAAAAATGCTTCCGCAAAAACCTGATGGCATTTTATTGGCCGAGATTTTTCAACAAATCGCCCGTTTGGGCGCTATCCACCCGGCTTTACAGCCTTCCGAAAGTCCATAATTGGCGAAGGTATTGGATAACCAACACATACCTAAAAGGACTTTTTATTGGTGCAAACGACTGCACTAAAAGCGCAGTGAGTTGTATGGTCCTATAAGAAAACTTGCTACCTGACCGTGCCTAATGAAACCCGTACCAGCGATTTTCGTGTGTGTTTGCCTCCGTTGATATGGTTCTAAAATTTTTATAACATTTCTCTAATATATTCTTGCTAGAATATGGACAAACTTTGTATAAATTTATCGAGAAATTACTGGATCTAAGGAGTAACTCACCCATGAAATGGCAATGGAAATTAGGAACCTTCGCAGGCATTGATGTATTTGTCCATGCCACCTTCCTTTTGATTGTGGCCTGGTACGGCTGGACGTATTGGCTGGAGACACGCACGCTGGCAGGCGCGTTGGAAGGCGTGGCATTTATCTTGCTCCTTTTCCTGGCCGTTACCCTCCATGAATACGGTCACGCGCTAACGGCGCGCAAGTACAACATTCGAACCCGCGATATTACGCTTTACCCGATTGGTGGCGTGGCGCGTTTGGAACGCATGCCCGAAAAACCGATTCAGGAATTATGGGTGGCGTTGGCGGGTCCTGCTGTCAATGTGGTCATCGCTGCGGTGCTGTTCATTTATCTGGCGTTAACCAACGCGCTTGTGCCGTTCAGCCAACTGACGCTTACCACTGGCTCGTTTATCGAACGCTTGATGCTTGTCAACATCTCGCTGGTTTTGTTCAATCTGATCCCGGCTTTTCCCATGGACGGTGGCCGCGTTCTGCGGGCGATCCTGGCGATGAAGATGGATTACGTCAAAGCCACGCAGACAGCTGCAACAGTGGGGCAGGGCTTGGCCTTCCTGTTCGGGCTGGCCGGGCTCTTTGGCAACCCCACGTTGCTCTTCATCGCGTTCTTTGTCTGGATGGGTGCTTCGCAGGAAGCCAGCCTGGTTCAGATGAAAAATGCCCTGGGCGGAATTCCTGTCAACCAGGCCATGTTAACCAATTACGAAACGGTTTCGCCGCGTGATAACCTTTCCCGCATCTCCCAGTTAATTCTGGCTGGTTCGCAGCACGATTTCCCGGTGGTGGATGGCGGCAGTGTAGTGGGAGTTGTGACCCGCGACGATTTCCTGGCTGCCCTGACCCAGAATGGACAAAATGTACTTGTCAGCAACGTGATGCGCGGCAATCTGCCCGAAGTGGACAGCTATGAAATGATCGAAAGCGCGCTTCTGCGTATCCAGGAGAGCGGTGTGCCGGTTTTGCCAGTCACCCATGCCGGGCAGTTAGTGGGGATCGTCACGCCAGAGAACATCACCGAATATCTGATGATCCGTTCAGCACTCAAGGCCAGGGCTTTCATCCCAAGCTAATCAAGGGTTGATAGACTGTCTTTACTTCGATGGGGAGTAGCCGCCCGTAAGGGATGAACAGCCGTCAATACGGACACTATAATGTCCCGGATGTTCAGTTAAAGGGCCAGACCATTGCCACTTGTGGAAATGGTCTTTTTTGTTGATAATGGATAAGAAAGGAAATTAACAAACGATGAACTGGCACACTTTGGATACCGAATCCGCGCTCGAAAATCTACAGTCTGACCCTGCCCGTGGCCTTTCTACCGCGCAAGCGGCGGAACGCCTGGCTGAAAATGGCCCCAACGAACTGGTTGAAAAAGGGGGCCGGACGCCCTGGCAAATCCTGTGGGAGCAGGTCTCTGCCACCATGGTGTTGATTTTGATCGCCGCGGCAGTGATGGCCGGTTTTTTGGGTGATACCAAAAACCTGGTCGCGATTCTGTCCATCGTGGTGCTTTACGCCATCCTGGGCTTCGTGCAGGAATACCGCGCCGAAAAGGCCATCGCCGCACTGAAAAAGTTATCGGTGCCAAACGTCCGCGTGCTGCGCAATGGACAGTTGGGCGAACTCTCCGCGCGAGAACTGGTTCCGGGCGACATCCTCCAACTCGAAACAGGGAATGTTCTCCCGGCGGATGTGCGCCTGCTCGAAGCGGTCAATCTGCGGGTGCAAGAAGCAGCGCTGACGGGAGAATCTGAAGCGGTTGAGAAACAGACCGCTCCATTGCAGGTGGAGCAGCTTCCTTTGGGTGACCGCCGAAACCTGGGTTATATGGGTACCATTGTCACGCAAGGGCGCGGGCTGGCGCTGGTGGTCGCGACCGGCATGCAAACCGAACTCGGAAAAATCGCTGACTTGATCCAACAGGTGCCACAGGAGCCGACCCCGCTCCAGAAGCGGCTGGATCAGTTAGGCAAGAGTCTTGCCGTAATTGGCGTGCTCATCGCCGGGTTGATTTTTATGATTGGACTCTGGCGTGGTGATGAAATCCGCCATATGCTCCTTACGGCCGTCAGCGTGGCGGTGGCAATTGTGCCCGAGGGACTGCCTGCCGTGGTGACCATCAC
>JBBRWF010000660.1:0-2570 GCA_038249405.1 Anaerolineales bacterium | reverse complement strand
GTTGATCTCGGTGTAGGCGCGCTTCCAATCTGTTTCGGTGCAGTAGCCTTCTACGCGTTCAACCAGCACGCGGCCGTACCAGGAGCGGTCAAAGATCCCAATTTGACCCTGTTCCGGCAAACGCCGCCAGAAACGGTACAGGTAATGTCGTTCACGATCTTCGCCGACCGGGGAAGCGATGGGCCAGACGATATAGCCGCGGGGATCAATATTTTCGGTCAGGCGCTTGATGGTTCCACCTTTGCCTGAGGCGTCCCAACCTTCAAAAACGATGACCACCGGTCTTTTTTGCATGTAGACCTGAAAGCCTAAGAGGTGCAGTTCGGCCTGCAGGGCTTTGCTGCGGGTGTCATATTCTTCACGCGGCGTGCAAAGAGAAAGATCCAGGCGCTCAAGCATTTACGGCTCCTTGCATATCCTCAGATTTTCGACGGCGTTTGGCTTTTGGACCTACGCTGAGGTCTGTGCCAAGACGGATTTCTATGGCGGTAATGATCGTTTCCAGGACTTTTACGCGCGCATAATGGCGATTTGTGGCTTCAACGATGGTCCAGGCGGCGTGCGGGGAGTCAGTGCGTGAGAGCATATCCTCGACCGCCAGGCTGTATTTTTCATATTTATTTTGCTGCGCCAGGTCTTCTTCACTTACCTGCCAGGCGGTGAGTGTGTTTTTTAGATACTTATTGATGCGCCGTTCTTGTTCTTCTTTGCTGATGTGCAGCCAAAATTTGAGGATTACAACCCCATCCGTGGCCAGCTGTTCTTCAAATTCAGCAATATCCTGATAGGCGGATTCCCAGGTTTTTTTGTCGACCGTTTTATTAATGCGGTCGATCAGTACGCGCCGGTACCAGGATGTATCGTAGGCTACCATTTGTCCGTGGGCCGGAATTTTGAGCCAGAAACGCCACAACCACGGGTAGTGAGTTTCAGTTGTACGCGGCGGGGTGATGGGTACCACCCGGAAGCCACGCGGGTCAAGACGTTCGGCGAGCACGCTGATTAAGCGTCCTTTGCCTGTGGCGGCCCAGCCCTCAAAAACGATCATGACTGGCACTTTCGCGTCAAAAACGGCATGTTCTAGTTCGTATAGCCGTTGTTGCAGCGGCCCGATGCGTTGGTCATATTCTTCTTTGGACAGGGCAAGATCAAGATTAATATATTCGAGCATGGCATTCCCTTTCAAGCGATCTTGAAAACAGCAAACCTTGAAATAGAGGAGTAGATTAGCGTGGGGGGTAAATCAATTGGCGCGGCGCAGCTCGCTGCGGGTGAGCAGGATGACCGATGTGAGGATCATTCCGCCTCCGACCAGGGTGATTGGTTTAAGGGTTTCATGAAACAAAAGGCCCGATAATACTACTGTAACCACCGGCTCGAGGGTGGAGAGCATAGACGCATTGGTGGGGCCAATACGCTGAAGGCCTGCCAGGAAAGTCACGACCGGGATAACGGTGGCAATAATGACTGTTCCAAGAATAATGCCCCATCCGTTCTGGCTGGCGGGCCAATGCGCCCCGGATGCAAGGGTGAGCATTCCGTAAACAGTGCCTGCGGAAGCAAAAATAACTGTGGATGATTGTAAAGGGGAGACAGTTTGTAATACGTGAGTTCCGACAATAATGTAAACCGAATAGATGGCAGCTGCGGAGAGAGCCAGAAGAATACCGGGCAATTGACCGCCTTCCGGGTTAACCGTCAGCGCTATGCCGGTCAGGGCAATGGCGAGCGCCAGGAATTTCAGGTGGGATAACTTTTCATGGAACAGGAGAATTGAAAGCAGCGCGACAAATACAGGGTAAAGATAGAGCAGCAGCGCGACTAGCCCGGCGGATGCGTAGCGTATGGCGGTTAGATATGAAAATGACTGCCCAACGTAGCCAAGTGCGCCCATGCCGATTAGTTGCAACAGGGTTTTCCCTTTTGGAAGAGATTCGTGCCTGGAAAATAACAGGGAACCCATCAAGATGGCGGAAATTGTAAAGCGCAAAAAAAGCAGGGTAAAAGTATCGATGCCATCTGCAAATGCGTAACGGCCAAATATTGCCAGGGTGCCAAAGGAGGCGGCGGAGATGATAATCAGTGCGATACCGATGATGCGTTTCATCTTCCAATGGCTCCAGTTGTGTGACTGCTCAACCCGTTTTGTTGCGGGCTGCCGTTCAGGCCTTCGGAAGTGTGAAGCTTAATCCAAGACCGCTGCCGGTGTCATTGCCAATGGTCAGGTGACCAGCATGCAAGCTAATCAGACCCTGGCAGATAAAAGCGATCATTGCGAGGTCCATTTCATATTTATCGCGGGCTTTTTGGCCGGAGCTCTCAATTTCCACAACTATTTCACGATCATTATCGTGAGCGCGCAGGTTTAGATTGCCGCCATCGGCAATATGGTTTGCGGCATAGGTCAAAAGCCCATTGAGCACCTGGCGCATGCGCATTCCATCGTACAAGCAGCCCGGCTGGTTGATGTTGACCGCCGCCGTAATTACTTTGTTCGGATTTTGGGTCTTCCAGCGGTTTGCTGCTTCTGAGATTGTTTGAGCCAGGTCGCCCAGGCTTTTTTCGATATG
>JBBRWF010000659.1:0-2572 GCA_038249405.1 Anaerolineales bacterium | reverse complement strand
GCTGGTGACGCTGATCTCGCCACTGTGCCCGCTGCCAACCGCTCCCAGATGGATGAATTGGTTGGTCAGTTTGCAACCTATGACGAAGCCTTGAATACCTATGGCGAATTGCAGGCAGTCTGCGGCTATGATGGTTCTGGTTTGGGCGCTGCCAAGTTTACTGCTTGCGCTGCTGGCGAAACCAACACTGATGGCCTCTTCAACCTACGCATCGGCCGCCCAGTAACCAGCATGGACGTGCTTCTGTTCAACTGGAATATTGCCACCTCTGCAGATAGCCCGAACCCCTACCTCGGTTCTGGAACTTTGGATGGTAATGGCATCCCAGCCGATTTCTTTGGCGATGTACATATCCGCAAGGCATTTGCATATTGCTTCGATTTTGACACCCTGATCAATGACGTGTACAGCGGTGAAGCGATCCAATCTCTGCAATTGACTTTGCCTGGCATGCCCGGCTTCTTCCTTGATACCCCGCACTATACCTTCGATCCCGCTCAATGCGAAGCTGAATTCAAGCTTGCTGATGTGGACAAAGATGGCATTGCAGCTGGTGACGATCCTGAAGGCGATGTCTGGACCAACGGTTTCCGTGTTCAGATGTCCTACAATCAGGGTAATGCCACTCGCCAGACAATTACCGAAATCCTGGCTGGCAATCTCTCTTCTGTCAATGAACTGTTCCTGATCGAGACCCTCGGTCTGCCGTGGCCCGCTTACCTGCGCGCTCAACGTGCAGCACAACTCCCGCTCATGACCGCTGGCTGGCAGGAAGATATCCACGACCCGCACAACTGGTACCAGCCCTATACCACCGGTACCTACGGCGGTCGTGCTCAGCTGCCTCAGGAAGTTAAGGATCAGTTTAAAGCGATTCTTGATCGTGGTGTTTCCGAAACCGATCCTGCCAAGCGCGCTGATATCTACAAAGAAGCCAATCAACTCTACTATGACTTGGTTGCTGGCGTTCCGCTCGATGTGGTTACCAGCCATGGTTTCACACAACGTTGGGTTGAAGGTATTGTTTACAACCCGATATTCTCCGGTTTCTACTATTACACAATCTCCAAGCAATAAGCCGGTCAAGATAACTTGAAATAAATGCGGAGGCCTGTTTCCAGGCCTCCGCATCTCCCTAAAATTCTGATTTGCAGAGTGCAAAGAACGCGAAGTCCTTTATACTTCGGAAGCCAGAATATAACTTTTAGTTCGAAAGAGGTTGTTTAATGACTACATATATTATTCGCCGCTTGTTGATGGTCCCCATTCTCCTTTTTGGAGTTACCGTGCTGATCTTCGGCATGTTGCAGTTCCTTTCCCCTGTGGAGCGTACTGCATTATATGTGCGCGATTTTCCTAAAAACGACAAGGCGATTGAGGGTTTGATCAAACGCTATGGTTTTGACCAGCCATTCTACGTGCAATACTGGACCTGGTTGGTGGGTAAGGTTGATTCTTCCTCCGGGGAACGCGAAGGCGGTATTCTCTTTGGTAATTTTGGCTATTCCCGCTCAGCTTCCCAGCCGGTGGTTGAGTTAATTCAACGCCGTTTCCCCAATACACTCGACCTAACCATCTGGACGATTGCTCCGATGATCTTGGTAGGGATATGGTTGGGGGTACAGGCTGCCGTGCATCATAACGGTTTTATAGATCAAGCTGCTCGTGTTTTTAGCATTGTAGGCACTTCTTTTCCAACATTTGTGTTTGGTTTGTTGATGCTGCTTATTTTTTATGCCAATTTGCACTGGTTCTCTCCTGGGCGTTTATCCGATGCTTATAACCAGGTGGTTGAGTCGAGTTCCTTTATCCATTACACCTCACTGCTCACTTTTGATGCCCTCCTGAATGGCCGCTTTGACGTTTTTCTTGATGCCCTGCGGCACATGGTCTTGCCCATTTTGACCCTCTCCTATATTAGCTGGGCAACCTTCCTGCGCGTCATGCGCGGCTCCATGCTCGAAACCCTGCGCATGGAATATGTAACCACTGCGCGTGCCATGGGCTTGACCGAGCACGATGTGATCTTCAAACACGCTCAACCGAATGCCATGCTGCCGGTTTTGACATTGGCTGGATTTAGTATCGTTGGCTTGCTTGGCGGCGTGCTGATTACGGAAACTGTCTTCAATTATCCTGGCATTGGTTCAGCGGCGGCACGTGCCGCCACCAGTTTGGACGTGGTTGCCATGCTTGGCTTTGCTCTCTTCAATGGCTTGATCCTGATTGTTGCAAATTTGGTCGTGGATGTTATGTATGCGTTCGTTGACCCGCGCGTACGCTTATCATAAGGAGACTCATCATGACTGAAATCACCCCTACTGGCGATAATACTTTATTAGGCGAAAATGTCGCCACTCGCAAGATCGGCCGGGTTGAGCGTTTTCTTGGCCCCGAGAACTACCGCATTATCATGGGCTTACTTAAGACGCCTGCCTCCATTGCGGGCTTTATATTGATCGGCTTTTTTATCTTCATTGCTTTGGCGGCCCCGTTAATCATTCCGCCAGTCACTCCCAATGATCCTTTTAAAATCCCGCGCGATGGTTTCCGATCCGACCCGCGTCCAATG
>JBBRWF010000658.1:0-2574 GCA_038249405.1 Anaerolineales bacterium | reverse complement strand
GTTTCGTTGCTGTGGCATTGAAAACAGTGTTCTTTTGCCAGTGCGCGCGCCTCGGGGCTGCTCCAGGTGGGTTCCTGGGTGGTGGCGGGGTTGGTGCGGTCGACAGGGATCAGCTGGATCAAGCCAAAGACGACCAGCCCGCCAATGATGATGATCAGTAATATTTTCTTCAAACGTGATTCTCCTTTGTGATTTCCTACACTAATTCTACACCTGTTTTTTGGATTTTTTGTGGAGAAGTGCGATCTTAAATACTATTATATATTTGTATCATCTCAAAAAAAGTGGAAGGTGACAGTCACCTGATGTTTTGGGAGTTGAAGCGTTGAAAAGCGGGTGACTGTCAGATTAAATACGGTAAAATCATTTATTCACGGAAGGAATTTTATGCGATTATTAGATGTGGAAGTTGGCACCTGGGTAAAAGTGATCGGGTTTGAGGGGACAGAGAAATTTCAGGATCGTTTGCTGCAGCACGGTCTTTATCCGGGCGATCAGGCGCGGATTTTGCGGGCTGCGCCGTTAAATGGTCCGTTGTTGGTGGAAGTGAGCGGCAGGGAATTGGCCCTGGGGCGCGCAGTGGCGCAAAAAATATTGGTGGAGAATGTTGAATGAGATTTGCACTGGTGGGTCGTCCGAATTGCGGAAAAAGCACACTATTTAATCAGGTCGCCGGGTACAAGGCCGAAACTGGTAACTTTCACGGCACAACGGTGAATTTTACCGAGAGCAAGGTGCGCGTGGTAGGTGATGTTATTAACCTTGTGGATCTGCCTGGAACTTACACCCTGGCAGGTTCAAACCCAGCCGAGGCGGTTGCTAAAAATTATCTGGCTTCCAATGAAGTGGATGTGATCATCAATGTCGCGGATGCTTCGCACCTGGCGCAATCGCTGGAGCTGACCCTGGAATTACTGGCGGTGAAACGCCCGGTGGTGTTGGCGCTCAATATGATGGATGAAGCCATGCGCATGGGTCTGAAGGTGGACGGGCCAGGCCTTGAAAAAAGGCTGGGCATAAAAGTGGTGCCGCTGATTGCCAGCAAGGGCCGCGGTGTGAAAGGCCTGTTTTTAGCGAGCAAAGACGCTGTGGATGTGCACCCGGAGTATGGGCTGAGATTTTCGGCTTTTGAGGATGAAGCGTTGGCGCGTCATATCGCAGGTCAGGAGCTGGCCGCGGAATTTGTGCATCAGGGCGAGCGCAACCTGACCTTGCGCGACAGGCTGGATGATGTGCTGCTGCATCCGATCTGGGGCTACGCCACGCTTTTATTAATTTTACTGGCTTTTTTCCAAGTGGTATACGGGATTGGCCGGCTGCTCGAACCGCCTCTGCTGGCGTTTTTTGACAGGTTGATGTTTGTTGCGGCTGCGCCGCTGGGCCCGCTGAGTTTTTGGGGTGTGGTGGTCAGTGGTATTTTACAGGGTGTTACTGCCGGGATAGCGATTGTGCTGCCGTATTTGCTGCCCTTTTTGCTTGGCCTGGGATTGCTGGAAGATGTGGGCTATTTGCCGCGGGTTGCCTTCCTGATGGACTCTTTGATGCACCGGATAGGGCTGCACGGCAAGGCTATTGTGCCGTTTATTCTAGGCTACGGCTGCAATGTTCCGGCGGTCATGTCCACGCGCACACTGGAAGAACCGCGCGATCGCTTGATGGCGGCCGCGCTGGCGACACTGGTGCCGTGCGCGGCGCGACTGGCGGTTGTGTTTGGGCTGGTAGCCTTTTACCTGGGGCCGCTGCCTGCGCTGGGTTTATATATATTCAACCTGTTTGTGATTGCCCTGACCGGGCGATTATTAACTCGCTTGCTGCCTGAAGACACCCCGGGGCTGATTTTGGAGATGCCGCCATACCGTACCCCAACGCTAAGGGCCGTGTTCAATAAGGCGTGGTTCAGAATCCGTGAATTTGTGGTGGAGGCCTGGCCGACATTGATTGCGGGAAGCGGTGTTCTGGCAATCTTGAGTTATTTCAACCTGGCGATTTATTTCAATTTGCTGGCGCGCCCATTCACATGGATACTGGGGCTGCCATCAGTGGTGGGAGTGCCGCTGATTTTTGGTATTTTGCGTAAAGAGCTTTCGCTGGTCATGCTTGGACAGGCGCTGGGAACGATGAATTTTGGTTCTGTCATGACCCCTGCCCAGATTTTCACTTTTACAGTGTTTGTGATGTTTTATGTGCCGTGTGTGGCAACATTAATCATGCTGCGCCGTGAATTGGGCACAAAGGGCATGTTGTGGATTACGCTTCTGACGGTTGTGGTGGCCCTGGCGGCGGCATTGGTGGCGCGCGGCGCGGCGTTATTGCTTTTATGAGTGGTTATTTCAGGCTGTGCTTGAGTTTATCCACCACGGTTTGCAACACCTTGAGCCTTGAAAAATATTTGTCATTGGCTTCCACCAGAGTCCAGGGGGCGCGCAGGGTGCTGGTCTTAAGCAGCATCTCTTCGGTTGCATCCGCGTAATCTTCCCATTTGCCGCGGTTGCGCCAGTCTTCGTCGGTGATTTTCCAGGATTTATAGTTGGTGCGCTTGCGCTCGTTAAAGCGGCGCAGCTGCTCATCTTTGCT
>JBBRWF010000657.1:0-2587 GCA_038249405.1 Anaerolineales bacterium | reverse complement strand
TGGCATCCGGCCCGAAGATATGCAGCATCTGTTCGAGCCGTTTGTGCAATTGGATGCTGGACTGAACCGCGAGCAGCCTGGCACCGGGCTGGGTCTGTCGTTGGTGCAACGCATTACCCGCCTGCACGGCGGCAGTCTGCACATTGAAAGCATGCCGGAGCAGGGCAGCCGTTTTACAATTATTTTGCCCTGGTCGGGGCAAACTGTTCTGGAAATTCCACGGCTGCATGATGTAAACCTGGTGCTGCAAAGCGCGCTTACCATCGAAGAAAGCCCGCTGGATGCGGATCACCTGACAGGATATCTAAGCCGGTTGAATATTCGCAACACGGTTCACTCGCAAGGCGTTGGCGCGGTTGACGCGGCTGCCAGGCTGGGGCCGGGGGTGATCCTGCTTGATCTGCTCCTGCCGGATCGCTCCGGGTTGGAAGTATTGGAAGAACTCAGAACCAACCCCCAGACACGGGATATACCGGTAATCATCACTTCTGTGGCCGAGCAACGCTCACAGGCCAAATCGCGCGGCGCAGATGGGTACATGCTAAAGCCTTTTTCTCTGCAGGAATTACAGCAGGAATTGGAGAAAGTTACGCCCCGCTCAGTGAATAACGCTGCGCAAGTCTCTCAGCAGAAGCAAAAATCCCAGCCGCACGTTCTGGTGGTGGACGATAATGAAATGCTTTTGGAAATGGTTTCAGATTTCTTTCGACTAAAACAATTCCAGGTGGACGCGGTGCGAAGCGGAGATGAACTTTTGAGTTTTGTATCCGAGACCCGGCCAGATGTCATTTTGTTGGATATACAAATGCCCGGCATGGACGGCCTGGAAGCTGCGCAGCGTATCCGCACGGATAGCGACCCGCGCGTGGCAGGCATACCGATTGTTGCAATCACCGCCCTGGCTATGCCCGGCGACCGTGAACGCTGCCTGTCGGCAGGTGTCAATGATTACTTCAGCAAGCCATTGAATTTACCCGAACTTGCAATACGTGTCTCGACTTTGATCGAAAATAAAGGAAGGCCATGATTATGGAAACTCGCCCGCAAATCTTGATCGTTGATGATGAGCCTTTGGCGCGCGCCACGCTTGAAGCACTTTTGTATAAGCAACCCTATGATTTGCACTTTGCTGAAAATGGGATTGAAGGCCTGGCACTCGCCGCCACCCTGCGCCCGGACGTGATCTTGTTGGATGTTATGATGCCCAATATTAATGGGTTTGAGGTTTGCACCCTGATCCGCTCCAATCATGTGCTGGGCGAAATTCCGGTGCTGTTGATCACCGCGTTGGATGATCGAAATTCACGCATTGAGGGGTTAAAGGTTGGCGCAGATGATTTTATTACCAAGCCTTTTGACAGCCTGGAACTGCTGGCGCGCTTGCAGGGGGTCTTCCGGCTAAACCGCTACCGGCTGATTGTGGAGCAGCGCCGCGAGCTTGAAATGCTGCATGATGAACTGCTCGTTTCTTATGACAAAACGATTGAAGGCTGGTCACAGGCCCTGGATTTGCGGGACAAAGAAACCGAAGGGCATACACAGCGTGTGACCCAGATGACAGTCGACCTGGCGCGGGCAGCAGGTATGGATGAGGAGCTTTTGCAGCACATCTGGCGCGGGGCTTTGCTGCACGATGTGGGCAAACTGGGTATGCCAGATTCGGTTTTGCTCAAACCGGGTGACCTGACCAAGGAAGAATGGGTGGTGATGCGCAGGCACCCCGAATATGCTTATCAATGGCTGGTTGCAATTTCGTTTTTGAAGTCTGCCCTGGATATTCCTTACTGCCACCATGAAAAGTGGGATGGTACAGGTTCTCCGCGCGGGTTAAAAGGCACCGAGATTCCCATCGCTGCGCGTCTGTTTGCGGTTGTGGATGTGTACGATGCGCTCAGCTCGGACCGTCCCTACCGCCATGCGGTGGCACTGGATGATGTGCGCAAATACATTGTTGAACAGTCGGGTAAGCATTTTGACCCCGATGTGGTGAAGCTCTTTTTAGACTATTTGGACAAACGCGAGACAGGTCATTCTTAACCAAGTCTCAAAAAATTGGGACAGTTCGGGAATTTTTTCAATATTTCAGGGATTAAGGTGACAGTCACCCGGTTTTCAGCGCTTTAACTCCGTAAAGGTCAGGTGACTGTCACCTTTCCACTCTTTTTTAAGACGATACCTGTTCAGGTACAAATTACAGTCTTGTTAGGATGAATGCCAGATGCCAAAATCGTCTGGCATTCATCCGTTAATTCATGTACACTAAAAAATGAATCTAATGTCCTTCATTCAGCTCAAATTGAGACTTAAATGTATAACAAAGAGCAGACCTCGTTTGTACGCAAAACCCTGGCCGGGCTGGTATTGCTGGCGGTTTTTCTTTCTTCCTTTGGCGGGGCAGGTTTCTCACATGCAAATGCAATGGGGGCGGCCATCAGTGTTTTGTCGGACGGGCAGTTTGTTTATGGGCCCAATGTAGGGGACTTTAATGTAACCGATTACCTGGCTGTCAATGCGCCGCACCTGTTAGAGGTTGCCAAAGATTTATACGGCCGTGCGGAATATTACAGCATCAATCCCAAAATTTACC
>JBBRWF010000656.1:0-2589 GCA_038249405.1 Anaerolineales bacterium | reverse complement strand
TCTCTCCTATTTCTCGTAGGGCTGGCCATCGGCGGCAGGCGGGGTCGTTTTACCGATGATGCCGGTCAGGATCAGCATGGTCAGGATGTAAGGAATTTGTCCAACCGCATATGAATTTTGGAAGAAGGACCATTCAGGTGGTATCTGGGTGCGGAAGAATTGCAAGTTAATCTGCAGCGCCTGTGATGCCCCAAAAACCAGGGATGCAGCCCATGCGCCAAAAGGCGTCCAGTTCCCAAAGATCATCGCTGCCAGCGAAATAAACCCGCGCCCGTTGGTCATCAAGGGTTCAAAAGAAGGCACAGATTCCAGCGTGAAATAAGCTCCAGCCAGACCTGCAAGCATCCCGCCAATGACCACATTGGCGTATCTCATCCATATTACGTTGATACCCACCGTGTCTGCCGCTCGAGGGTGTTCACCTACGGCTCTGGTGCGCAAACCCCAGCGCGTATTGAAGAGTACATAATGGCTAAATGCCACCAGAAGGATGGCCGCAATCGCGATCGGTTTCTGGTCAAAAATCTTGCCAATCGCGTCTGCGGTGACGATACAGCCAGGGGTGCTGCCAAAAAGACCGCAAAAGCCTTCCAAGATTTCCTTGACGGGTAAATGGATGACCGGCAGCACGCCCGGCGCATGCGGCACCTGGCCCTGGAAGATACTGCTTTTGTCAAAAAATAATTGCCGATTCAAAAAACCTGTTACGCCTACCGCCAGAATGTTGATGACCGTACCGCCGATGATCTGGTCAACTTTGTAGGTAATCGACAGCACTGCGTGCAGCAATGCAAATAGCCCGCCGCTCAGAATGGCTGCAATCACACCCACAAACAGGCTGGCGCCCATCGAAAATCCGAAGATGGTGCTCATGTAGATGGATGCCAGCCAGCCAAAAAAGGCCGCTGAAAGCATCATGCCTTCAATACCGATGTTGGTCACGCCCGAGCGCTCACAGAAAACGCCCGAAAGCGCTCCAAGTGTCAAAGGGGTTGCTACCGCGATGGTGGTGGCCATCATGCTGCCAATGATTAAAATCGGCGCTTCCTGTGACATGCCAACAATGACAACAGTGCCGAACAAAATTGCGATGATCAATCCAATAAAACCAAAACGACGCCAGTCCATATCGCCTCCTATCCGCCCCAACCGCGTGTCAGTACAACCTTATCGCCGCCCTGGCGGATGCGGTAAATGTACCGCACAATCGCATCAGCCGCCACAAACAGCAGGATAAGCGCTTGAATGACAGAGATAATGTCCACCGGGATTTGTGTCAGGAACTGCATACGGGTTGCCCCATTGCGCATGGCTGCAAACAAGATTGCCGCCAGAACCACCCCCAGGGGGTGCGTTTTTCCGAGCAGGGCGATGGCAATGGCGTCAAACCCGTAGCCAGAAGAAAACCCGAGTTCGTGCCTGTAGTTTAACGCAGTAACTTCTATGGTTCCAGCCAGCCCGGCCAACATTCCAGAGAGCGCCATCGTAAGTGTCATGATAAGTTTGTAATTAATCCCCGCGTATTTGGCTGCATCCGGGTTCAGTCCCACAGTTCGGATTTGAAAGCCCAGCGTGGTCTTCCACAAAAGCCACCAGATCAGAAAAGCCACCACGAGTGCCAGGATAAAACCCCAGTGTACGCGCAGACCGTCAAAAATGACTGGGATGCGAGCACTTTCTGCAATTGCTGGCGTGCGGGCGATGACGTTCGAAGGACTTTTGTCTTTCATCGGGCCGTTGAGTAGAAAACTGACCAGGTTCAGGGCAATGTAGTTCATCATGATCGTGTTGATGACTTCATGCGCACCAGTATAGGCTTTTAATGCACCCGGAATGGCTCCCCAGATCATCCCAAAAAGCATACCGGCCAGTACAGCCAACGGCAGGTGGATATAGATGGGTAGAGCATAGCCCAATATGCCAGGCAGGGCATATCCCATCCAGGCCGAAGCCACAGCGCCCAGAGCCAATTGCCCTTCAGCGCCGATGTTGAACAGGCCGCCCTTGAAGGCCACTGCTACAGCCAGTCCGGCAAAAATGTAGGGCGAAGCCCATACTGCTGTTTCGCTCAAGGCTTTGACCGAGCCAAACGACCCCTCAAAAAGCCCGGAGTAGGCCGCAAATGGATTGCCGCCTACGGCCGCAATCACAACACCGCCAATAACAATAGCGGTAAATACTGCCAGAAAAGGCACCAGCATGGCATCTACCGCCGAGCGCAGGGCTTCTTTTAGCATTGTCCCGATGTCTTTTTTTTGCATCCCGAGGTCCTTCCATTATGCGTTTATTTATTATTTGATGGAATTCCTTTGTATTATAAAACAGAAAAGGGAAAGAGTTTTCACTCTTTCCCTTTTTATGACATGCTTGTTACAAAAGCTTAGGGCTTGACGGGTGCAACATTGGTCTTGATCGAGCCGTCAATCAGGCCCTTGGCAATTTCTTCCATCTTGGTCTTAACAGCGGCGGGAACCTGGCTGTCCAGATCGTGGAAAGGTGCATAGCCGGCAGTACCGAAATAGTTGCCGTTGGCAAATTTGCCATCTTTAGCCATCTTGATGATGTCAAAGACGCCTGGGGTGATGAGCT
>JBBRWF010000655.1:0-2604 GCA_038249405.1 Anaerolineales bacterium | reverse complement strand
GGACTGAGGGTTGGTTTGCTGGTATGAACGACACTTTGAAGGATGCCAATGGCACTCCCAAGAAGGTCTTCAGCTACTTCCTGCCCACCTGGGGTTTGCCTTACGTCCTGAGCCCCAATTCCACACCCAAAGATGGCGGCGCTGGTACTGGTGGGGACTGGGCCATGATCAATGGCCCGATGTCCTATCAATGGGGCGGCACCTGGGTCGGCGCCTTGAAAGGCAGCCCGAACAGTGAATTGGCAAAAGAATTTGTCAAGTTCGTTGCCCTTGACGAAGAGAATCTGACCAACTGGGCCACGGGTGTCTACACCAATGCATACCTGAAAGCCATTGATCCGACAACACCCGATGATCAGAAACAGGATGCTGGTGACTTTGTCTCCAGCCAGCTCGTGGTTGATAAGATCACAGCCAGCTTCGATAAATCCACATTAGCCACCTTCCTGGGTGGAGAGAACTCCTACGGAGCCTTTGCAAAAGCCGCACCGAGTGTCAATGGCAAGTTGCTAACCGGTTCTGATGACGCCATTCAGCGCGCCCTCAACGACCCGCTGGCCGCTTACCTCAGTGGAACCATGACTGAAGCGGAAATGTGGACTACATGGCTGGATGCAGTTCGGAGTGAATTCCCCGATCTGATTATTCCCGAACCCCCTGTAAAATAATCCTGTTCTAGAAAGTTTTGTGGGTCAGTGTATTCTGGAATACACTGACCCACTCCTTCCCGGTCACCTATCAATAAGTTAGTAGAATCCACTTTTATTATTAAACGGAGGCAGCATGAATCTTGCCAAGTTCAAGAAAAATTCAACCGGTTACCTGTTTCTTGCGCCCTTCATTATCGGCTTTCTCATCTTTGGTTTATACCCGGTTATTAACACTCTAACGCTTAGCTTTACTGATACCACCTTGATGTCAGGAAGCAGCCATTTTATTGGAATCAATAACTTCAAGCGCTTATTTGCTGATGAGGTTTTTTTGAGGGCAGTTGGGAACACCTGGTTGATCTGGATCTTAAATTTTATTCCACAGATCGGCATCGCATTGTTATTATCCGTTCTGTTCACGAGCGCCCGGCTCAAGATTAAAGCAGTCGGAGTTTGGCGGGCAATCTATTTTTTGCCGAACCTGCTGATGCCAGCGGCGGTGGCGGCTTTGTTTAATGCGCTGTTTGCCTACTACGGGCCTATGAACCAATTCATGGTTAGGGCCGGATTCTTGAGTGAAGCCATGCGATTTTTGGAGTCGATTTGGGTGACGCGCGGATTGGTGGTTTTCATCCAGTGGTGGACGTGGTTTGGGCAAACTATGATCATCTTGATGGCCGGTATGACCTCGATCCCCATCCCCCTTTACGAAGCTGCCATGGTGGATGGCGCGAGCGTCTGGCAAATGTTCACGCGCATCACTTTGCCGCTCTTGAAGCCCATTTTAATATTTATCTTCGTTACATCACTGGTGGGCGGCATGCAGATGTTTGACATCCCATTCCTGTTGACGGATGGCAGGGGTTCTCCATTAAGTTCAATCCAAACGAACAATATCCTTATGTATATGAAATTCGCCAGCAGTAAAGGACATATTGGGGCTGCCTCCTCGGTTGGCGTATTAATATTCTTCATGACCAGCATTTGTGCGCTGGGTATATTCTATTTCCTGCGCGATAGGGATATGGACAACGAGAAAACAACAGGAAAGTCGTTTTTCAAAAAGAACACAGAGAGGCCGCAATCATGATTAATAAATATAAATTTGGCACGTATGTGATGCGCTTTTTTGTCTATGTTCTGCTGTTTCTCTTATTAACCACCACCATTGTTCCGATCTGGCTATTGATCGTGAACGCAACCCGCTCAACAACAGAGATTCAACAGGGTATCAGTATTTTGCCAAGCACGCACCTGATCGAAAACTACCGGCTATTGCTCAGCAAGGGATTAAACCTGCCGAGAGGCTTCGCAAATAGCCTGTTTCTTGCTGTCGCTTCGACGGTTATCACGGTGTACTTCTCTTTATTGACAGCATATGGTGTGGTTGTTTATAACTTCCCCGGGAAAAAACTATTCTCCAATTTTGTCATTGTATTGGTTATGATCCCCATGCAACTTTCCATTATCGGGTACTATCGGTTCATGTCCAAAATGGGGCTTACAGATAATTATGCCGCGTTAATTCTTCCGCTGATCGCAAATGCCGGCGCAGTTTTCTTCGGTAAGCAATACCTTGAATCAATGGTGATCCAGGATTTGATTGATGCCGCCAGGATCGACGGCGCCAGTGAATTGGGAATCTTTCACAAGGTCATGCTGCCACTGGCTGTACCGGGCGCGGCTACCATGGGTATTTTCGCATTTGTCGCATCCTGGAATAATTTCTTCAACCCGTTCATATTGATCTCTTCCATTGAGAAATATACATTACCCATGCTGGTGCAAACCTTGCGCGGAGATGTGTATCGAACCGAATATGGCGCGATTTATCTGGGTCTTGCGCTGTCAATTGTCCCAATCATTATCTTGTATGCCATTTTTTCGCGCTACATTATCAGCGGTATTGCCTTGGGCGCAATAAAGGAATAATTTAGATAATCTGAAAAATTCC
>JBBRWF010000654.1:0-2607 GCA_038249405.1 Anaerolineales bacterium | reverse complement strand
TACTACGCCGAAAGCATGTACCCGCCCATGGAACTGGAAGGCGTGAAATACTACGTCAAGCCCATGAACTGCCCCATGCACCATAAGATTTTTGGCTCCCGCCCGCGTTCTTATCGTGACTTACCCATCCGCCTGGCCGAATACGGAACCTGCTACCGTTACGAAAAATCCGGCGAACTGTTTGGCCTGATGCGCGTGCGCTCCATGCAGATGAACGATGCCCATATTTACTGCTCCGAAGAACAATTCGAATCGGAATTCATGGGCGTGGTCGATCTGTACAAGAAGTATTTCGAGTTGTTCGGAATCGGCAAATATGTCATGCGCCTGTCCCTGCACGGCAAGGCCGGTCTGGGCAAGAAGTACGTCGACAACCATCGCCTGTGGCTCAAAACGGAAGACATGGTGCGGCGCGCCATGATCAACGGCAATGTGCCCTTTGTCGAAGTCGAAAACGAAGCCGCCTTCTATGGTCCAAAGATAGATGTGCAGATCTGGAGCGCCATCGGCCGCGAATTCACGCTTGCCACCAACCAGGTCGATTTTGCCGTACCCGAACGCTTCGACCTGAAATTCGTCAACAAGGAAGGCGCGGATGAAATTCCCCTCTGCATTCACCGCGCCCCGCTCGGCACGCACGAACGCATGATCGGCTTCCTGATTGAGCACTATGCGGGCGCGTTCCCCATCTGGCTTGCGCCAGAGCAGGTGCGCGTCATCCCCATCACGGACGGGCAGAATGAATATGCCACGCAGATCGCAGCCCAACTGCGCGAGCAGGGTGTGCGCGTCAGTGCAGACCTGAACTCAGACCGCATGAACGCCAAGATCCGCTCTGCGCAATTGATGAAAGTGCCCTACATGCTGGTTGTGGGCGAAAATGAACGCACTGCCGGAACGGTCTCACTGCGCGGCCGCGATGGCAGCCAGAAGAACAACATGACCGTCGCCGAATTCGCAGCGCAGGTTCTCGATCGTATCGCCCGGCGCTCCAGCGAACTTTAAGCCACGCAGCTCTTTTTAACAAAAAACACCCAACTCACTTATGAGTTGGGTGTTTTTGCTAACGCACCTCTCTATCCAAACGAAATTCCCAGGTCGTGCGCCGTCAGGACAATATCCGAATCCATCGGCACCATCTTCATCTTGCCCATGGCCTCTTCAATCGGAACATATTTAACCATCGGAGGGTCGAGCGCCACCATCACGCCAAACTGACCTTCTTCCAGCCCGCGCACAGCCGCCGCGCCAAAACGTAAGGCAGTCAACCGGTCAAACGAGGTGGGCGAGCCTCCCCGCAGCAAGTGACCCAGCACCACCACGCGTGTCTCCTTGCCAGAAATCGCATGGATCTCTGCTGCCACTTTCTCTCCAACACCGCCCAGCCGCTCGGCGCGCCCGGCTTCATGTTCCACCACCGAAACCCCGCCGCCAATCGGAGTGGCGCCTTCTGCCACAACCACAATGGTAAACTTGTTGCCGCGCGCATCGCGTTCCTTGATCTTGTCAACCACCTTGTGAATATCATACGGGTGCTCTGGGATCAGGATCACATCTGCAGAACCAGCCACGCCCGAATGCAGCGCGATCCAACCCGCATACCGTCCCATCACTTCCACCACCATCACACGCCCGTGAGACGCCGCAGTCGAATGCAGTCGGTCAAGCGCCTCCGTGGCAAACCCAACCGCGGTATCAAAACCGAAAGTAACGTCCGTTTTGTCCAGGTCATTGTCGATAGTCTTGGGCACCGAAATCAGTTTCAACCCTCTCTTGGCGAGCACATTCGCAATCGCCAGCGAGCCGTCACCGCCTACGGTGATCAACGCATCGATGTGATGCAGTCGAAAGCTGCGCACAATTTCATCCGTGCGGTCCACTTCTTCCACGTTTCCATCCGGCCCAATGATCGGGTATTTCAGTGGATTATTACGATTGCTGGTGCCCAGGATCGTTCCACCCAGGTGGGTGATGCCGCTCACTCTTTCGCGGGTCAACGGGATCAAACCTCCATCCGGATATTCTTCCGGCAGCAGCAGCCCGTGAAAGCCGTCGCGCACCCCGTACACTTCCCAGCCGCGCTTGATGGCAGAAAGTGCCGACGCGCGAATGACCGCATTCAAACCGGGCGCATCACCGCCGCCGGTGCTGATCGCAATTTTTTTAATTGTTGGTGTTTGATTGATAACCATCTGGATTCTCCGTACAAATCAGTTTCAAAAATAGGATAAGTCAGGTTTTTACTTCAGCAGTAGATTATAGTACGAAATCGATCGGCTGTCCTTTTGGAATGCTGCCGGTTTACAAACGCAATATCCAGGCTCGGATGGGCTTCCCAGCGCTGATTGCTCCCTGCTGACCTGCGCGAAAGCTCTAAAACCAATATTCTTAACCGCCACAGACGATCTTCCAGCAATTCTCATTATGGCTTTAGCGATATACGAATAGCCATCACCGCGAAGCTCATGGAAACCAAATAGCCATTTTCACCCGGCATTCCTTATTTTCTCGCCTAAAAATGATCTCGAATAACGCAAGCAAGACGGGCTGAGAGCTTGAGAGACTGGGGAGCTTAGCTCCCCAGTCTCTCAAAAAAAGATTTTCCCC
>JBBRWF010000653.1:0-2620 GCA_038249405.1 Anaerolineales bacterium | reverse complement strand
GCGATCCACTTTGCCCATCGGGAAATTGGGCAATTCCGAGCGGGGTATCCACTTGAATGAGGCGTGTTCAGCCCTGCCAGAGAGGGTGCAGTGCCAGGCGTGCTCTGTCAGCGTGAAGTGGGTATAGGCGTGTTGGATCTGCGCGAAAGGGGCAAGCGGGGTGACTTCCAGGTCGTAGGCGGAGGCAATCGCATCGACGAGGGAACGGGGTGAGGTTTCTTCCACAACGGCAGCGGGGAATTCCCACAGGCCGCCCAGCAAGCCGCGCGAGGGGCGCAGCGCCATCAGTACGCGGTCTTCCTGCAGGATAACCGCCGCCATCTTCAAACGGTGCGGAACAGGGGCTTTGGGCTTTAACACGGGGCGGGTTTCGGGCCAGTTGCGCGATTGGCAGAGTTCGCTGAGAGGGCACTGCTCGCAGAGCGGCTTTTTGGGCAAACAGATTCGCGCGCCCAAATCCATCAGGGACTGGTTGTATTGACTTGCCAGGCCAACTGGCAGATTGTCTTGAGCCAATGACCAGAGAACTTCCTCTCCAGCCGGGCTGTCGGCGGGCGCGGATACGTTAAAGACACGCGAGAAAACGCGGCGCAGGTTGCCATCCAGTGTGGCGACATTCTGGTTGAAGGCAATCGAGGCAATCGCGGCGGCGGTATAACGCCCAATGCCGGGCAGTTTGCGCAGTTGGGGGATATCGGATGGGAGCTGCCCGGCAAATTCAGCCACAAGCATTCTGGCAGCTTTGTGCAGGTTGCGGGCGCGGCTGTAGTAGCCCAGACCTTCCCACTGGGAGAGCACAGCCTGTTCTGGCGCATCCGCCAGGCTCTGGATGGTGGGAAAGGCCTGCATCCAGCGTTCAAAGTATGGGATGACGGTTTCCACACGGGTCTGCTGGAGCATGATCTCGGAAATCCAGATGGCATAAGAATCAGGATGCCCGCGCCAGGGGAGGACGCGGGCATTCAGCTTATACCAGGTTAGAACACGATCTGAAAATATGGACATTATCTAGACAAGAATGCAACCCTTGCAGCAGGTTAGAACTGAAAACCACCTTTGGCGGGTACAACCTTGTGGGAAAAGTTCTTGACGAAGCCAAACAACTGCTCACGCAAGTGCTTCCACTCGGTAGAGTTGAGCACGCGCTGGGCATCGGGCAGGTCTGGCGCGAGCATGGCTACCATGATCTGCGGGTATTCCCCGTACATGGTGGCCCAGGCCTCGGTCGTTTCCAGGCCCAGGCGTTGAATGCCGGGGATGAATTCGCCGATGACAAATTCAAAATATTCTTGCTCCCGTTCAGGAGATATATCCCAAGTCATCAATAATTTAACTGGCATCAACTTTCCTAGCTGCTGGCTACATCCAGCACGATGACTTTGGTTTCATCGGGCAATCCGGAACGAGTGATTTTCAAGGAGGGCAGGGTCTCATTCGTAGAGAGACCCATTTCTTTTAGAAACTTTGAAAGCGGGTCGAGTTCAAGTTTGGCACTATGGGTGGGATAGTGCATGGGAATGACAATATTGGGTTCCAAAAGGGAGATGACTTCGGCAGCCTTGGCAGCGTTTAAGCCATTGCCACCGCCAACTGGAACGAGGACGACATTAACATTTCCCAGCGCCTCGACCTCGGATTGCGAAGGCACCTGGCTGAGATCACCGAGATGGGCAACTGTCAGGCCTTCAAAATCAAACAGGAAGAGCGTATTGCGCGGCCGGTCGGGGCTTTTTTTATTGTTCGTGTCGGTCTGCACGCCGGTGATAAATACCCCCCCAATCTCAAATTCGCCGGGGCCGTTCAACTTGTGATTTGCGGATTTTACAGCGGAGATAAAATTATGACCGGGGGCTTCATGGCTTACCGTAACAATATCGGCACGCAATTTCAGAGGTTCGTATCCGACAACTTCATTATCAAAAGGATCGGTTACCACCGCGGCCAGGCCGCGCTCGATAAACCGGAAACAAGAATGACCATACCAGACAATTTCCATCTTTAAAGCCTCCAAGCACAATTATACTGCTTACGCAGCCACATTCTGTGTGATTGTTTCATTATAACCGTAAGACGGGGCGGAAAAACCGGCGTTGCAACTCTCATATATTTTTATAACATAATGGCAGCCAGGAGAAGAACTTGCCATGCAGCCCACAAGAGCAGCTGTAGGCTTTTCGTGATTCAGGTGGATGTGAAAGTTCTGGATGGTGCCAAAAGGGGAGAACGCCATCGAAACTGGGGGGGAGCCCACGAGCAAAAATCGTGCTACAGTATTAAGTGAGGCAAGCAAGTTATCACAAATTCAAACGGAGGTTCCCATGCTCGCTCCAGTCAAGAATCGCTTACTCAATATCCTGCTCGCCGATGATGGATCTCTGGATGTTCATGCGGCGGTGCAGCTTTTGGCCGATCTACCACACGAAAGCGAGTGTGTGATTACCGCGCTGCGCGTGTTTACCCCGCTGGAGAGTTCCGAATACCACCTGGTGGAAGCAGAAGCGCTAAAGACAACAAAGCTGCTCGACAGCCGCCACTTTCAATTCAAGTCGGAACTGATCCTGGGGTACCCATCTGATACGATCATTGCCTACGCTGAAGAACATACCCCGGACCTGATCGT
>JBBRWF010000652.1:0-2638 GCA_038249405.1 Anaerolineales bacterium | reverse complement strand
TACCTATTTCAGCCCGGGTGTCGGTTTTCGCTGTGCTCGCGATAAGCAATAGGATTTGAGGCGTGGGTCGTCGTGAAATTCTCGGCTTATTTTCAGCCTTCTGGAGTGTTTCCATGAAAACTGTTCGCGCCAAAATCCGATTGTACTGGCCGCTGATCAAAAGCCCGCAAACCGGCCTGTTGGTCGCCACCGGTCTGGCCGGGTATATGACGGCGCGCTGCCCCGTCTTTAACCTGCCCACAATGATCGGGTTGTTTATTAGCCTGGCCTCATCGATAAGCGGCAGTACCATTCTCAATATGTGGTGGGACCGGGATATCGACGCTAAAATGGGGCGCACCCAAAAGCGTCCTCTCGCCTCCGGAAAAATTGCCGCTGCGGAGGCATTACAGGTGGGACTTGTGCTCTCCATTCTTGGCGTTGGGCTGGCGGCTGTCATGGACGCCCTCTTTGGCCTGATCATTTTCGCCGGGCTGTTCTTTGATGTGGTCATCTACACCATCTGGCTCAAGCGGCGCACAAGTTGGAGCATCGTCTGGGGTGGGATCTCGGGTGCGATGCCTATTCTGGCAGGGCGTGTCCTGGGGTTGGGTTCAATTGATTGGGTTGGAATCGTGCTCGCGCTGAGTATCTTATTCTGGATACCTACTCATATCCTGACCTTCAGCATGCGTTACTTTGCCGATTACAAGGCTGCAGGCGTGCCAACTTTTGCATCCACTTATGGTTTCGGTTTTACTCGCGCAACGATTGCGTTATCAAGCCTCTTCGCCGCACTGGCGATGGGAATTGCCGCCTGGGGTATCGGCATGTCCTGGGGTTATCTGCGCTTGCTCTGTGTGCTCTCGGCAGGATTGCTCGTGCTGGCACTCACCCTGATTTTTCGTCCATCAGAACGCATTAACTTTGGTTTGTTCAAGTATGCCTCAATTTATATGCTCTCTTCTATGTTATTGATGATGTTTTAAAATGAACACTACACTTCGTTTTTTAAGTAAGTTCAAACCCGGAGTCCGGAAAAACTGGCTGCATCTCTCTGCCGGACTGGTTTGGCTCGGCGCAGGAATGATGCTGATCAGCTTCTCGGCCAAGTGGTTGGTACTTGTGGATTCTTCAACCATGATGCTGTTGGTATTGGCAGGTCTCCTGCTGGCAGGGGCCATTTATTTTTTCGGCTTTTCAAAACTGGCCAAGAAGAACATAAATCGTATTCGTGGATTAAGGGGTGAAAAAGTCTGCTTGTTCGCCTTCCAGGGGTGGACAAGTTATCCGTTGGTTGCGTTTATGATCTCTTTGGGCATTTACTTGCGTGCTTATTCCTCTTTTCCGAAATCCATGCTGGCCATCTTGTATCTGGGAATCGGCGGCGGGTTATTTTTTGCCAGCTTGCACTACTTTGCACATATCGCGCGGGCACTCCATCTGAAAATTGTTGAGGTGTCATCTTCATGAAAATGTCAGCCCTGGATCGCATTCTTTTCCTCATCACCGGCCTGCTCGCCGCGTACCAGATTGCAGTTGGAATTAACGGGCTAAATACAATCCCAACGATCTCTTATACCATCGCGTTTGGCATCCTGCTGGTGACGGGCCTGCTGATCATCATTCTCGGTCTTGAAATCCTGGACTTGCCCGTGGTTGTCATCCTGTCGACAATACTTCCGCTTAGTCTATCGACAGGGCTCGTTTGGCAACACATGCCCGCCATTCGCACGCTGTATCTTATTTTCGCTGTTATAGGTTTCCTGGCAATTGTCATCAGCCGCGCGCGCCCAATGAAGAATAAACTCCCCGTCCTGGTGCTGGCAGTCGTCCATGCCATCGCCGGGCTGACAATTTTTCTGCTCCCCATCATCTTGGTTCTTAATAGCCGTACTCCACCGGGTTTCGCCCTGGTCAGCATGGGGGGAGCTCTGATTGGTCTGGGTGGGCTGTTGTTGGCATTGCTCAAGACCGGCAAACCACTTCTCTCTCGCGAGGCTATTTTTCGGATAATACCAGTCCTGATGCTTATGATGACTATCGCTTTCGTGGCCGGGTTCGCGCTTGCATCATAAAACGTTGAGACCAGAGCCACCCAAGCTAAATTAATAAGACAACCTGACCATCTAAATCCAAAATGAAGGAGAATCCAATGAGAAACGAATGGTGGGCTAAACTTCTGCGTTATGCTGGGATCGTTTTGATGAGCCTTACGGCAGCATTTACATTGATGGGTGGTGCCGGCACAACCTGCGTGGCGCTCAACCCGACCGGTTATTCAGGCTCATTTTCCGGGATCGCGTCTTTCCAGTGGTTGTGGTTTTTGTTCGTCCTGTTCGGGATAGCCGTTGGTATCCTGGGCGTGCGCGCCGTAGTTTTGCTCGTTAGAGGAAGAAAACATGCCTTCACCTCTGCAATAATTGCGCTGCTGCTCGGCACAGCCATTAACGCGATTCACTTGTTTGCTTCGCGGGCGCTACGCGGTGGATCCATGCCGGTGGATGCCGTTCTGTACACAAATGGACTGACGTTGATCGTCTTCCTTTTCTACCGTATCCCCGGTATTTGGCAAGGTGTGAATTTTGAGAAGCCTTCTGATAACCAGCAACCAATAGGCAAACACGCCGCCGCGATTGCCCTGGCTGCAGTGGGACTG
>JBBRWF010000651.1:0-2644 GCA_038249405.1 Anaerolineales bacterium | reverse complement strand
ATTGGGTTTGTTTTTGTTGGGAATGTTCAGCGCAGGCTTGGGGCAGTTAATGCTAGTTTTTGCTGATGTTGCCGCCAATACGCGTGAAACCACTGCCATTTTGCGCGGCTTGCAGCGGATTGAATAGAACTTTCCATTTATCGCTCTTGGCGCGCGCTCATCCTGGCGGTATTTTGGAGCCAGGATAAAACCCCCAACCCGGCAGTGCGGCCGGTGGCAAAGCAGGCTGTCATCAAATAGCCGCCTGTGGGAGCTTCCCAATCCAGCATTTCCCCGGCACAAAAGACGCCGGGTAGTTTACGCAGCATCAGATGCTCATCGACCGCATCAAAGCTCACGCCGCCTGCGGTACTGATGGCTTCATCAAGAGGGCCTGGAGCAGTCAGTGGAATTTGAAGATCATGAATGGCCGCGGCCAGTTTGTGATGGTTTGTAAAATCACTTTTGGGAACGAATTCCCATAGCAGCCCGGCTTTTACGCCTTTGATGCCGGTTGCTTTTTCTAGGTGGTTGGAAAGCGAGCGAGAGCCTCGAGGCTGGCTTAGCCGTTCGACAAGCCGTTCCACGGTCCAATCTGGAGCCAGGTTGACGTGAACGATGGCTTTGCTGTTTGTCTCGATCTCGTCACGTATGGGGGCCGAGAGCGCGTAGATCAGGCTGCCCTCCAGACCCTGGGGGGTAACAATAAATTCGCCCTGGCGTTGAAAGGTGATCCCCTGCGCATTTGTTAAGGATAGAATCACGGATTTGAGGGGCTGTCCATCAAACTTCGCGCGGAAATGCTCGCTCCAGGTGACTTCAAAACTGCAATTGGCAGGCTTAAACGGCACCAGCTCAATTCCTTTGCTGGCGAGAATGCTAAACCAGGCCCCGGTGGAGCCAAGTTTTGCCCAACTTGCGCCTCCCAGAGCCAGAACCACAGCCCCGGCCTGAAGATTTTCTTCCCCATCCGGGGTTTCGAAGCGCAAAGCACCATCTGCCAGCCAACCTAGCCATTTGTGCCGCATGTGGAAGATCACGCCGCTTGCGAGTAAGCGCTGTTTCCATAAGTACAAAAGGGGCGCAGCTTTCATATCCGTTGGGAAAACCCGCCCGGATGTGCCGATAAAGGTCGGGATGCCGAGTTCTGCGGCCCATTTGCGCAGAGCATCAGGGCCAAACTCTATGAGATAAGGTTCAAGTTGTTTCTGGCGGCTACCGTAACGCGCCAGGAATTGTTCGCGCGGTTCGGAGTGTGTCAGGTTTAAACCGCCTTTGCCTGCCACCAGAAATTTGCGCCCGACGGATGGCATGGAATCGTAAAGGTGGACCCTCACGCCGCTCTGAATCAACACTTCGGCTGCCATGAGCCCGGCGGGGCCGCCTCCGATGACAACGATAGGTGGTGTCTGGGCGGGAAGGGTACCAGGCATTTAACTAACCGTTCCTGCGGTTCAGATAAAGTCTTTCCACCTTTTCCCTGGCCCAGGGTGTGTTGCGTAAAAATTTTAGGCTGGATTTAATGCTGGGATCATTTTTGAAACACTTGATGTCGATGCGTTTGTTTAATTCATCCCAACCATATTGATCCACAAGGCTGGTAAGAATCATTTCCAGGGTGATGCTGTGTAACGGGTTTTTGGGTTGTTCATCACTCATGGCGGCCTTTTCGAGATGGGCATTTTTTCTGTTTTTAGAGGATAATTTTGCACAAGAATACAGGAAAAGAGCAATCTGTGCAACCCCAAAATTAAAGCCTAACTTTTAAACCGTTTTTTACTGGCAAATTGCCAGACTTAATCATCTTGATATGCTGCTGATCACACTAGCGTGGGAAAAAGTTGTAAAATTCAATAACACATTGATTGTGTGGAATTTTTTGATTCCAGAAGACTTTAGCCGGGTGCGTTGCGCTACAGGCTGGTTGGCCAACTGATTGACCGAGGACAAATTATGGCAAGCCGCACAAGATCCAAGTCGAAAATGAATGCGGAACGGCTTCAAGCGCCACTAAATGAACTACTTTTACACGCTTTAGTCGATGACTCTGCGGATATTTTTGTTTTGATGGAATTAAACGGTGCCATTCGCTATACCAACTCGGCGGTAGAACGGGTAACTGGATTTTCCAGGCTTGCTGTTGCCGGAACCAACGGGGCTGAGTATGTGCATCCAGAAGATCTTGCGCAGGTTAAATCCGTATTTGGTGACTGGGTAGAAGAGTCCAGTCCATCCTTTGAAACTGTAGAGGCGCGTCTCCGTTATCAGGATGGTTCCTGGCACTGGGTGAAGTTAATCGGGAAAATTTTGACAGATGAATCTGGAGAAAGGCTGGTTGCGCTTCAATTACATGACATCACAGATTTTAAAGAGTTGGCACGAAGCCTGAATCACCGCGAGGAAGAATTAACAGCGCTCGAAGAGACGGCCATTGGTCTTAATGCACAACAGGATGTGCATTCGCTCATAAATACGATTGTAGAGCGAATCATGGCCCTGATGAATGCCCCCAGCGGTTTTATTTATTTCTATGATCCAAATTCAAACGAACTGGAGCTTGCAGTTGCACACGGGTTTGAAGCGCCGATTGGCACCCGTTTACGGATGGGGGAAGGTATGGCGGGCCGGGTTGCACAATCAGGGCAGCCACTTCTTGTAGATGATT
>JBBRWF010000650.1:0-2645 GCA_038249405.1 Anaerolineales bacterium | reverse complement strand
GTTTGATAGACACCTTTGAGCCTTAAACTTGAGGCTATCAGGAGGTGTTATGAGCGGCAAGGGGTGCGGGTGGGGGTAGAGAGCCCGGATAAACTCCGTTTTGGGCGGGCGTGCTTGCGAGGGGTGTGAGGTTTGCAAAAACCAGAAAGGCCATCAGGAATCTGAGGCCGGGCAGGAGGCGGTTTATTCGGTTAAAAATATTCATAATCTTATTCTATTACTTTCAAAGCGGAATCGAGCCAAGATGTAAGGAGTCTGGAAGTTTGAGATTCTGAAAATAAAAGGTGAGGGTATGTCAGTATTCCCAACGATGGTACTATAATTCAGAATAACGTGTTTATTCGTTTTCACCATTTGATTGATTGCGAGGTTTTGATGAGCATTTACGATATTTCTGTGGGGATTTCCCCGGCTTTGCCGGTGTGGCCTGGCGACCCGGCGGTTGAGGTGTCGCTGGCGGCGTCGATGGATAGGGGTGATGAGGTCAATGTGACACGGTTGGCGATCTCTGCGCATACCGGGACGCACGTGGATGCGCCGCATCATTTTCTAAACGACCAGCGCACCGTGGATGGGCTGGCGCTGGAGGTCTTGACCGGGCCGTGTTATGTGACCCAAATGCCGGACGATGTGGATGAGATCAGTGCGGAGGTGCTGGAGCGTGTTTCGTTGGGCAGCGGCACAACCCGCGTATTGTTCGGGACGCGCAATTCGCGGATGTGGGACAGGGATGGGGCTGTATTTCAAAAGGATTTTGTCTCGGTCACTGAGGACGGCGCTGCGTGGCTGGTAGCTCACAATATTAAACTGGTGGGTGTGGATTATCTTTCGGTGGCATCTTTTTATGATCCGACTCCTACGCACACTATTTTGCTGCGGGCGGGGGTGGTGATTGTGGAAGGGCTTAATCTTTTGCAGATCCCGCGCGGGTTTTATGATTTGTATTGCCTGCCGATCAAACTGATGGGCGCGGACGGGGCTCCGGCAAGGGCAATCCTGATTGGATAGCCGGGAGTGTTTTCAGCGTTCATAGTGAATATTCTTGAACAGCCGCTGATCAAGGCTTGCGAGGTGTTGCGGGCCGAGGCGATGGAGCGCTTCCAGAACGATGTGAAAATCGCTCAGTAATTGGTCAATTGCCACTCCGCGGCAGTTGGCGGGTGAGGATTCCAGCTTTGGCAGGCAGCGCGCGGCTACTTTACTTGCGCCCTGGTAATTTCCGCGCTGGATGTGCAAATAGACAACCGCAACTTGCAAAATACCCTGATACAGGTCACGTATGGGGCCGGGCTCGGCGCGCCAGGCGCTTTCGAGCGCTTCATGCGCTTCAAAGTATTCACCTTGATTAAAAAGGGTCAATCCATGAAGGGCGGCAGGGTGTAACGGCGCAGAACAATCTGTGGGGAGCATAAGCGCAGTATATCATGGGTGTGTTTCGAGTAAAATAGGGTTCTAAATGAAAAAATACCTTGAATCCAGGTACGTGATTGTTTTGCTGGCTTGCGGCGGGTTGACAGCCCTGTTTTTGCTTTCAGCAACGCTGCGCGATTTTTCATTTCAACCTTCCCAGCCATTTTCGATTAATCTTTTTGGGAGCGGTCCCGCCCTGGGAGGTGGGGACGCGGGATTGGAAATTCCACTGTGGAAATTTATCTTGTTTGGCGTGCTGCTGGTGACACTTTTTGTGGTGTTGATGATATTAATGGATGCCGAAGCGCGCAAACGAGTGCTGCTTAAGACGTTTCGCTTTCTGATGACGATGGTGGCGCTCTGGATGATCATGAATTATGCCTATGAACGCGGCAGTTTGCAGCAACTGATGAACTTGATCCCGACCGAGGGCGGAGCGGCAGCCAGCGCAACACAAACTGTGATGCCTGAATATATCGCGCCTCAGATCAGCCCGTGGGTGGTGCTGGCTGTGAGCTTTGGGGTGGGGCTGGTACTGGTTTTATTGGGCTGGTTTTTTTATACACTCAGGCCAAAAGCGCGCGGCAGTTACGCCATGGATGAAATTGCCGGGATCGCGCGCGAGGCATTAAAGAATCTTGAACCTGGCCACGATTGGGATGAAGCGATCGTGCGGGCCTATATACGTATGAGCGAGGTGGTCACAGCCGAGCGAGGCTTGATTCGCCAGCCGGCAACCACACCCAGCGAATATGCCCGGCGCATGGAACGCTCCGGGCTGCCCAATGAGGCAGTCAATACGCTGACCCGCCTGTTTGAAGGGGTGCGCTACGGCGGCAATCGTTCCAGCCTGGCGGAGCGTGACCAGGCGGCAGCGGCGTTAAGTGCTATTTTGCATGCGTGCGGGGTTAATCTGTGAAACCCAACCGGCTTCAGCTGGCGGGGCTGGCTATTTTGACCGCGCTGGTGATGGCTTTTTTGCTGCGGGATGTGGTTGAACAACTTATCATTCGGCCCGGCGCGTACCTGCTCTGGAGCCTGGGTCTTTTTTATCGATTTATTCCACAGCCGGTGCTGTGGCTGCTGCTGGTTTTAGGGATGCTGTACCTGACGCTGGGTAATTTTGTGGGGAAGTTTCGCTGGCCCAGGCTGCGGACCCCAAATGTAAGCCCTGTGCGCGGCCCGTTGAATGACCTGGCGATGCAAATTGAGCGCAAGAATACCGGTATTTATTT
>JBBRWF010000649.1:0-2653 GCA_038249405.1 Anaerolineales bacterium | reverse complement strand
GCAGACGCGGCTAAAAAGCCAATGGGAGAGCAGAAAACCAGCAACAAGCGGGTGATTAACCAGTTTATCCACCCAGACGTGCTGCCAACCTGCCAGCTATGCATGGGGTTAACGATCCTGGAAGAGGGCAGTGTCTGGAACACTATGCCCGTCCATACCCACGAGCGCCGGATGGAAGTTTATACTTATTTCGATATCAAGGACGGCCAGGTCGTATTCCATTTTATGGGTCAACCCCAAGAAACACGTCACATTGTGGTGCAAAACGAAGAGGCCGTGATCTCTCCCAGCTACAGTATCCATTCTGGATGCGGTACCGCCAGTTATGCATTCATCTGGGCGATGGGCGGCGAAAACCAGGCCTTCAATGATATGGATGGAGTAGCCACAGGCGATATTCGCTAGGGCTCTGCGCGAATGATCTGAACGGGTAATCTGGCAGCTTATTTTGAGAGTGTTCTATTCCACCGGTATTTTAATTTATTCAGGGATCGGTCTGCATTTGACCGATCCCTGAATATTTTCAAAAATCCTTTTTGTTTCCACTTCACAATAAACTTGCCATTTGCAAGGGTTCCATTCAAAGACAACTAGTTTTGATCTATGGCAAACAAAAATAAAAAGCTGTCCCTTCATTTAATTCACTTTCTGCCCAAATGATTCCGCCCTGTCGTAAAATAATGCGCTGCACAATCGCTAATCCTACTCCGGTGCCTTCATAATCTTCGGCTCGATGCAGCCTTTGGAATGGTTTAAATATTTTGTCTACAAATTGGGCATGGTTCAGAAACCCAAGAAGTTAGATTGACACTTTAGGAGCCAGACCCAAGAGGGTGAGCGGGTCAACTGGGACAATCAACCCAGCTAACTCAGCAGGGCTGTGATTTTGGCGCTTACCCCGCGCAAAAGTGCGTACATTATGCAAAAAGCGGAACAACTCGAGGCATTGCTGATCGGTGCTCTTGCGTCCCAACAAAACCGGACGGAGCAAACTGTTGATGCATTCAGCCAACATGCTTCCACGCCACGAACGCCCCATTACCTTGGACAGGGCTTCCCAAGCGGTTCCGAGATGTTCTATACCCAACAGCGCCACAGCTTGATCCAGGCTCTGTTCCCACAGGGATCGCCGGGCTATTTTCTGGTTCGTAGGCAAGGGATGGCGTTTCTGATCTGCTTCGATCTGCCAAATGCGCGACAAAGCCTGGATAGCGGGTGTGCCCCATTGCTGGATCAAAGGATCCAAGGCTCGCTGAAGCAAGGGTTGGTAGGAAAACAGTGTTTTAGCCCAATGGATCAGGTTGCTGCTCAGTTTTTCGTAAATGCGCCCTTTCCATTGCGCCAATTGTTCTCCCAGCGCCTTCAAACGTGCTTGACCCAGCACTGGATCGCGCAATTGTCCACTTTCCAGGTCGATCAAGGCGAACTCTCGATCCACCCCTTGGGCAATCTGGAAGAAGCGGTCATACAATCCAGCCTTTTCTTTCGTTTCAATTTCCAACTTCTGCCAGACATTGAAATGTTGTTCCAAGCGTTTCGGTGTGTGAGCTTGATCGAACAGCCCCGTCCTTTCTTGGGCTTCTTCCAAGATGGCCCAGGCCTGACTTTCCAACCGAGCCGCCTGTCCCCACATCGGACGCAACAGGTGATCCCAATCCAGTTGATGCACTTCCAGACCTGCCTCCTTCACACCCGCCGCCAGACCTGTACCGCCGTCACTGGAAAACTGCGGACACTCAGGCTGATCGAGCAGGATACAGCCCCAGGTATCTCCGTCACAAGTCGGTTGGCGTGTCAACGCATAGATATACAGACTATCATTGCCCACCACAAGCAAGTTCGGGCTGCCATTCGAGTAAATCTCATCCCCAGAACATGTTTCCGTTATCGTCGGTCGCCAATTGGCATTGACCCCGGCAGCCAGCGCTTCTCGTTTCGACAATTCGGCATTCACCCACGCAGGGGACAGATGCACATCCAATATTTCTTCCAGACACATCCCGATATCCCGCTGGCTAACTCCCACTTCCGTCAATACCACCGTGCTTCGCACCAATCGATTCCGATCCACGGCTACATTCCTTTCCGTTGGACGCGGACCATGCCGCCCTGGTTGCATTTCGGCTGCCAACAAGGTCTTTGCAGTAGAGGAAATCTCATAAATCGTCTGGCGCGATACGCTGTAAGTTTCAGCCAATTCAGTCACTTTCCCATACGGTCGATTTTCCGGCAATACTTGAAACGCTATTTGTGCTCGTTCCATTCCGGTGATATCATCTCTTCTTGTGCCCACTTCCTCTCTCCTGTGCTTTTAGGTCTTCGCAAACCCAAGTATCGCACCGGTCTGGCTGGTGGGCCATTTTTTCTCTATGTCAATCTAATGTGAACCATGCCGAATTTTCATTCTAAAAATCTTTGTCTATTTGCCATCATCAAAGACACAAAATTCTATGTGACACTTAGCCTTGATAGAGCTTTGATAGGTCTCTACAATAGTGATCGCAGCAGGAATATTGAAATCTCAAGCACAAAATCGATTACATCTCAAGTTCCAGAGCTAGACCCGAAGAATTTAAATAGAGTGAGAAAAAGATTTACGTGCAGATTTAAAACCCGATTAAAACAATTTTTGTCTAATATCCGTATATTATTT
>JBBRWF010000648.1:0-2665 GCA_038249405.1 Anaerolineales bacterium | reverse complement strand
GTTTGATCAGCAAAATGAATCATTTTTCCCGGTTTGCTAGCTAATTAATCAAGCTGGCCCAATAGGCTGGCTATTTAACTCAAGAAAGAAGGATCGTTATGGAAATGTTACTAAAGGAAGGTGAAGTTCAGAAAGAAAAAGGCGAGTTGATCGTGCTAGGTGTGTTTGAGGATCAATCCGGCTTAAGTGAAGCTGCGGCAGCTGTGGATCAGGTTCTGGGCGGGAGGATCGCACAGATCTTGACCGATGGAGATTTTAAAGGCAAAGCAAACGCATTGACGCTTCTTTACTCCGATGGCAACGCAATTGCCAAACGGATCCTATTGGTCGGTCTGGGTAAAGAAGCAAAATTTGGTGTGGAAGCCATTCGTGTGGCTGCGGGAGTTGCTGCCAAGCGCGTGCGTGAACTGGAAGTAAAGAAGTACGCCACAGAGGTGTTTGGGCTGGACCTCGACACGGTCAGGCTGGCGGACGCAGTACAAGCCGTAGTGGAAGGTACTGGACTGGCTTTGTACGAATTTACCGAACTAAAATCCGATGCCAACAATAATGGGAAAAAGATAGAAGTGGTCACTCTCTTGTTGCCTGCTTCATCTGACATGAAAGAAGCCGAAGCAGGACTGAAAGTTGGAAAAGCGATCGTAGCTGGAACCGGACTCTCTCGTGACCTAGTCAACTGGCCGGGAAATTTTGCTACCCCCACCTTTTTAGCAACGCAAGCGCAGCAGATGGCGGAGAATACTGGATTGACCTGCCATATACTGGATGAAGCTGCGATGACAGAATTGGGCATGGGGGGGTTGCTTGCCGTGTCTGCGGGCAGCGGCCAGCCGGCCAAGTTCATCATCCTGGAACACAACGCGGAAAAGACTGACTTGAATACGATCGTATTGGTCGGGAAAGGCGTAACATTTGACTCGGGTGGCATCTCAATCAAACCTGCTGATGATATGGACCGTATGCGTAGCGATATGGCAGGCGGCGCGGCTGTTATGGGTGCTATGCTGGCAGTAGCCAAATTGGACCTTCCACTACATGTTGTGGCTCTGGTACCTGCGACCGAGAACATGCCTGATGGACGGGCGATGAAACCTGGTGACATTATACGGGTAATGAATGGAAAGACAGTCGAAGTGATCAATACCGACGCGGAAGGCCGATTGGTGCTTGCGGATGCCCTTTGCTATGCGGCACGCTTTAATCCAAAAATAGTGGTGGACATTGCTACACTAACTGGTGCACGTACGGTCGCGTTAGGCGACCAAGCAATTGGGTTATTCAGCAATAATGATGACCTTGTAAAGCGCTTTGTCATTGCTGGAAACAAGACCCACGAACGTGTCTGGCAGCTGCCTTTATTTGAAGAATACGCGGACAACCTAAAAAGTTTTGCTGCTGATATGAAACATCAAGGCGGCAAAGGCGGTGGTGCCTGTATCGCAGCAGCTTTCTTAAATAAGTTCGTCAGCTATCCTTGGGTACATCTGGATATTGCCGGACTGGTCTCAACCGAGACCGAACGGCCTTACACCCCACGTTGGGCGACCGGTTTGGGTGCCCGACTTCTTACCCAATTCCTGCAGGATTGGACAGAGAATATAACCATCTAATTAGATTGTTCCTAAGGGAGAACTGATGACTTCAATAAGCAATACATTAAATCTGCTTGTCGCGACCTATATTGAGCCGGAATATATTGAAAATATTCGCAAAGTGGATGACCGGTTAAATGTTATATATGAACCTAATCTGATACCTGCGCCACGCTTTGTGGGCGACCACACTGGGCACCCTCTGAAGCGAACACCGGAAGAAGAACAGCGCTGGCTGGAACTCTTACGTTCGGCCGATATCATGCTGGATTTCGATAAGACCCACAAGACTGATCTGCCTGAATTGGCTCCGAGTGTGCGCTGGATTCAATCCACCAGTACTGGAATCGGCCAGTTTGTTCATGACAATAAATACGACAAGCTTATGCCGAACACCGTTTTCACAGTCGCAGGTGTACATAGCCGACCGCTAGCTGAGTTTACCATCATGTCTTTGTTGATGCATTATAAACTTGTCGACGTTATGATCAAGCAGAAGCAGGAAAAATGTTTCGATCGGTATGCTGGAACGGACGCGGAAGGGCGTACAATCGCTATTCTTGGCCTAGGAAGGAATGGAACCGCCGTAGCGGAAATGGCGTCGGGAATTGGGATGCGGGTGCTGGGTATGGACCTGATTTCAAAACCAGAGGTGGTTGACCGCTTCTATGAACCCGAGCAACTGGATGAAATGCTTGCTGAAACAGAAGTTCTGGTGATTGCCTTGCCGGGCACACCGCTTACGAAGAATTTGATCGGTGAACCTGAGTTGGCCTTGCTGAAAAAAGGTGCCTTCTTGGTTAATCTGGCTCGGGGGAGTATCGTTAATGAAGAGGCAATGATCGCAGCACTGCGATCAGGCCAGTTGGGTGGAGCGGCCCTGGATGTCTTCCAGCAGGAGCCATTGCCCACAGACAGCCCTTTCTGGGATATGCCCAATGTGATCCTAAGCCCTCACGCTGCTAGCATCAGCGACCGCGAGAATGGTCGCATTGTAGAGTTGTTTTGCGACAATTTGCGCCGTTACTTGAACGGAGAAACTCTACGTAATGTTCTCAACACCGAGTTGCTCT
>JBBRWF010000647.1:0-2668 GCA_038249405.1 Anaerolineales bacterium | reverse complement strand
GGTATATGCGGGTTGATCCTGGCAATCTATAACCGCTCGCTGCAGCAAACCTTTCAAGAGTACAAAGCAGAAGTTGATGTTTATGATGCGGTGGTGGAGGCGCTGCAAGAGAATGGTGAAGAGAAAATTGACGTCATCAAACTCAGCGAAACGCCCGGAAAGCTTGAGCAACTGGCGAAGAAGTTTTTCGCCGCAAAACCAGGTCTGCGCGAACGGGCTGAAAAACAGATCCTGGTTATGATAGAAGCATTCGAAAAAGAGCTGGCGGAAGGTAAAATAACGCTGGATTTATTCACTCAGGAGGAACTTGCCCTGCCGTTTCAGCGTCTTCAGGCGGAATTTGGCGAACCATTCAGCCAGGTTCAGCCAAGCGAAGAAATGCGCCAGCGTGTAATGGATGCGATCAGACAAGCGATTAATGAGATGATGACCCCGGAACGCTTCCGGCGCTTGTATAAAGACGTGCAATCGACAGCAAAAACTTGGCTGCGCGAGCGAAAAAAATGGGCCGCTGCCCTCCAAGGTGAATTGATCTGGCTAGATGAGGAGCGGTACGAAGAAAATAAATTTGTGATCGCGGCCTTTTTGGGGCAAATCACACGGTTAGGAAGTGAGCAAAAGCTGGTCCAAAAACAGACGAAACACAACGTTTAGTGTCTGGCTAACCCAGAACCCTCAGGATTACAAAACACATGATGAGAAAAAGAAATCGACATTCAAAACTAAAACATCCGGTAGTGGACAGTCAGACAATCGCTCTAGCCGTTGGCGATTGCATTGTCGTCAAGCCGGGCATCAAAGATCCCGATTTTGGCGTGAACATCGGTGGCTGGCAAGGCCGTGTAACCGAGATTGAACCATACCAGCCCGATAAATTGACCGTTACGTTTCAATGGGACAGCCTATCCCTCAAAGAGATGCCTGCCTCCAGGATCCGGCGCAGCGAAGAAAAGGGGCTGGACTGGACGAGCATGGGACTGTACCCCGAAGAGGTCGAGCGCGCCGAACCACGGGATACGCAAGACGATGTTGATGCACTGATCGAAGAATTGTCCGCCGAACACGCCTGGGATTACCTGGGAAAACAAGGCCAACGCATCCACCAGGTTCTGTACGAAGTCGATGAAGATGATGAAATGGAGGCATTTGAAACCTGGCAGAAATATATGGATGTGCACATGAAACTACCGTTCGAAGCGGTTGTCTCCGAATCGCAGGACCATGGACCATTACACAGTGGCGATCGGGTGACGGTGACGGGCTTTGAAGGAGTATTCGATTCGTATGGTATCCTGGTCAATATTAAAGCCAGAAGCAGCGCGTATGTTTTTCCGCTTTGCGATTTAAAGGCGGTCAACATGAAAACACCCCAATTTATTTTGACCGATGATTATGCTGTCTGGTTCGCTAACCGTTCATGGAGTTAATGATGACGCAGAAAAGGGTATTAGATGGTTAAGCCCGGCAGCAGGGATCGCAAAGCCAGCATTTTAATCACCGGCATGGAACTGGATGAACTCCAGCGCTTTGCCGGGATGATGGTCGAGGTGTTTGGTTTGGACAGACGCATCGCCAACTACCGGGGCGTGCGCCCGATTGGGTTGTGGCGCTGGGACATTGAGTGTTTGGTTGACGTGATTAATTCAGTGCTTGAGGATCCAGAATACTACGCTACTCACTTTAGCCCAGGATACCAGGCAATTAAGAACCTGCGCGACCGGCTGCAGGTAGAAGAAAATGCTTTATAAAGTCTCCAACCCTTGCTGAGAGAAGGATATGCCGAATCGCCAAAAAACCACCCCCGACCGTATGATGAACATCCGTGCCTACCTGGAAAAGAAATCTAAAAACGAGCTGGTGACCCTGCTGCTCGACCTCGTCCAAGGCATGGACGAGCCTACCCGCCAGCGTTTTTGGGAGCACCTGGCCCCAGCCGGAATGGCGACAGCCGATCTGCGCTACCCATCCGCAGATGATTTTCTGGCCGAATTGGAAACCTTCGCCGATGAGGTTTCTGAGGGGGATTATTTCGACGAAGATGCCGCGGCGTCTTACGGTGAAGATGATTACAACGAACCCAGCGATTATGATCCCGAGGACCACGTTGGGATCAAAGCGCTGCGCACCTTTTTCCATGAGGCCGACAGCTATTTTGACGCCGGTCAGTTTGAAGTTGCCAGGCAGGCTTATGACCTGCTTCTCGATCTGGTGTTGGGCGGAACCGATGAAACCCTGGGGCTGCCTGATCCCCTGGACATCCTGAAACAAGATCAGCGCCAGCTTGTCAGCCGTTACCTGGTAGCTCTGCAATCCAGCCAGCCACAGGCGGAGTTCTTCACCCAGGCGCTGCGCTTCTTGTCCATGCACGAGAATCCCACGGATCTGGAGCGTTTTCTGGAATTGATTGGGGTCGAGAACCTGCCAGCGCTGCAAGCCCACCTCGAAACCTGGGCGGACCAGCATTCTCAGCAGACCGTGTCAACGCCTTTTGATGGACTAGCCTTTCCACTGCGCCTGTTACTGCGTTTTTATGAGCAGGCCGAACGGACCGATGATATCCGCGCCCTGTGGATGCGCTTCCGCCACCTGTACCCTGCCTGCTACATACCATTATTGGCTGACCGGCAAGCGGTTGGAGATTGGCCGGGGGTTCTTACCTATGCACAGG
>JBBRWF010000646.1:0-2683 GCA_038249405.1 Anaerolineales bacterium | reverse complement strand
TATGTGATCAGCATAATACTGTGCGCTTTTGTGAATAGAGGCTGAGATGGATAACTTATTCGGAATCGGCGGCAGCGAGCTGCTGGTGATCCTGCTTTTGGCCGGGATCGTGCTGGGGCCGGAAAGGCTGGCCCGTTCTGCGCGAGAGATTGGCAAGCTGGTGCGCAATGTGAAGGCCTATATCTCCTCATTGACGGGCGAGCTGAAAGTGGAACTGGACATCCTGGAGGATTTGCAGAAAGCGAAGAAGGATATTCTGAAGTAGGCAAACGCTGCCGGTTAGTGCCTGGTACTACTTGTGTACTCACCCATAAGCATCAGGAAAAATAGTGCAAGTTAAAAAGACATTTACCTGGCCTAGCAGCTTGTCGGTTTTTATTTTACAAAAAACATTTTCGGCTAACTCCGCAATGATGCGCTCAGCCTTGCGCTTAGAGTAAGTTTTGTGCAAATAGTGCCATAGGTGCAGAAAAAAGCGAAAAAAAGCAAGATTTAGATGCGCAAGGTGAGCTGAATAGCAACTTGCCGCCTGACGAAAAGCGATCTACCAGCATAAACACTGCGCTGGGCGAACCTTAATAAGCAATCCGAGCCGAACCATTCAATTCGAGCAAAAGAATGCGCGCCAACTTTGACCTGTTCTTTTACGGCAGGGTGTGTACTTTCTTTCCAGCCATCCGGAACTTGAGGACATTGGTTCGCCAACCAATGTGCAGCAATACGAACGAAATTGGCAGCAAACAATGCAAAACGCTCTTGCAATCGCATAGCTGGGAGGAATCGCACCTTGATATGGTGAACTTCAAAAACCTGCTTGCTTTCCTTGTTAGCCGCTTCGATAGTCTGTACGCAAATGACTAAAAGGGACATGCGGGCCTTCCGATCGGGTCGGAATAACATAACGGATTTCAACATCAGCATTATTCACAATCCTGTTAACGTCAATTAGAATTACCCACCGACGACAATTAGAAATGCCCACCCGTCAGCGATCGCCATGTTTCAATCCCTCAATTGGAGAGTGTTGCAGAATTCGAGTTCTACCCGGCTGAAAATTGCTGGATGCTTTTTTTTGAGTCTTGGCTGGGCAGATTTAAGAGGTGGAAGCCGTTATTTGAATGGTTTGGGGCTAAAAGCTGGTCAAAAAACCAAAACGCGGCCTGCTTTTCTGCGTATCCGGACCCGATAGATGGAGTAATGCCTTGGCCATCCTTGCGTTTCGTAAATCCGTCCTGCGCACCCAATGTTTGAGGTTGTAGGCGGTAGAACACATCCTGGCTTGCCAGTCGGCATTATCCAATCTGCGCCTGCGGCAATCATGCGCGCCGTTGTAGTGGGTCAACTCAAAAACAACCCGCTCTACTCGCGAGCGTATCTTCATCTCATACAAGAAGAGCTCTGTATCGTTGTACTGCTGGGCGTCTATCACCTGCTTACGATAATGGGAAACAAAAACAAGGCGCATTGTGCGTGGACCCTGGTCAGGCTGGCGGCACTTCTCCCAAAATGGACAGCGCCGGGCAAGGTCTGGCGTTTTATCACTGTTGGAGTTGCTGGTCTGCCAACATTGAAAGTGCAGAAAGCGAAAGTTGCGCCCATCGCCCGAATCGGACTTATAGGCGATCTCTGAGACATGCTGGTTTGGACAGGTCAGGGTTTTCCCATCTTCAGAAAGCTTGAAGTCATAAGAGCCAAAGATCACTTCATTCTTTTCGTAATCCGGCAGTTTTGAGACCAGCAAGGTTTGGCCGTTTGAAACTTTTTCCACATCGGCGCGGGTCTTGCCCGCCCCGGCAGCCTGATCGTAAATGAGTTTGGCAGGGCAGGTGCCCTGGCGCTCGACCTGCGCACTGATCAACTCTGCGACCCCGGATTGATCGGGGACTGCGCCGGTGTAGGCTCTGGTTTCATGGATGAAACCGGTTTTTGAGATGGCCACCTGGAGGTTGTAGCCGAAACTGGTATCCTCCGGGTCAGGGCCGTGTTTACGGTAACTGGCTTCGATATCGGTGGCAGAGCCAATCCGAAAGCTACCTTGTTCTTTTGGCGGCAAGCGCTGAACAGATTGATCGATGACCGAGATTTCGTCGGCGATAATTTTTGACAAGGCTGCCAGTTGTTTGCGCAGAACGGGAAATTCTTGTTGCGTGTGTTCTTGAAGCAAGGCAGAAATGCGGCGTTGCAGTTCAAGCGCAGCCAGCACCACCCGCTGCAGGCGCTCGGCCTGCTCTTCCTTGGAAGGCAAAGTCGTTTCCTTGTTCATGCCAAGCAGTTGATCCCAGGCAAAACCAGATAAAGACATGTCGATTAGCAGCGGAAAGGCCACAATGGCTGCCTGGAGAATATTGGTGCAGACGTGCCGGATCATTGGGCGCAGTTCTTCGCTGGCGGCATTGGCGCGTAATGCATAAGTGTCACCGATTTGAGTCTTGCGGATTTCATCGGGGAAATCCTGTTTGATTTGACGCAATACTTCATCGAAGACGCTAAAGTGCCGTTGATCCTTCAACCAGATTTCAAAGCGTTCCAGGGTGCAGTGATCTGGCAGAGCATCAAACAAGGTGTAGCCCACGAACCAGCGGATGATCATGTCGCTGTAGAGGCGTTCTTCCATTTCGCGCAGCGACAGATCGTAAATATACTTGACCAAAATAGCCCGCACGAGTTTCCTCGCGGGGTGGAT
>JBBRWF010000645.1:0-2695 GCA_038249405.1 Anaerolineales bacterium | reverse complement strand
GCCGTGGCATTTGAACTCAACACCTTCAAATATGCAGACAATCGCTATCGGGTAAAAATGGAGCTTAGCAGTCGCAATACGCCGAGCTTTGGTCGTGCCAAAGAATTAGCTACGGGCAGCACATTTCAGTTTGTCATCCTGTGTAATAAACCTATTCGGAAGATGCCGACCTGGATTCGCCTGGGCAAATGGATGAGCAAGGCAGCAGTGGAAATAACCCACGAGGAAACAATCGATAAAGTAAACACCAGCGAATTTAGCAGCGCATTTCCCGTCAACCCACTCGACTTACCACCGGAAACTCGTCTGCTCACCTACGACCTCATCTCCATGCCGCCCGTCAGCCTGCTCGACAATGTGCAATTGACTGGGGCGTATTACCGGTTGTCCGACCCACGCAAAAGCTGCATCCCGGCCGGGTTGGCGTATCGGTTTCCTGGTGGTGGATAAAGGAGGTTCAATTGGATTCAGTCGCGCAGAGGAAAGCACCGCGCTTATCGAAACGAAGGGTTGACGAGGCCACGACAAAACAGGCATTAATTTGCGTTTGTAATTGTTAGAAATATTCTTCAATTCGCAAATTGAATGCCTTTCAATGCGTCAATCTTTTCTTGGATCCGTTGTACCATCCGGTATTCGCCCAGCCATTCAATCGTTTCGAGCGTCTCTTGGATGCCATTGTCGGCCTGTTTTTTGATGAACTCGTCAGTCGCCATCGCATACTGTTCTTCAAACTGATGGAGTCGATGTTGCGTCTGACGCAACCCTGCTTCAAGCAGACGCACTTCATTGTGCAGGGCAGCTTCAACCAATGGCTTGATGGACGTTACGCTTGGTGAAATTAGGGTAAGCTCTGTCATTTCAACACCTCTTATCTGACGCAACAAAAACAAAATTGAGTGGAATTGTATCATGAGGCAGGGGAAATCGTATGTCGTGGCGGTTTGGAAGGTGCATCCTAAAAAACGGGCAGAGTTTCCCTCCGGGCACGCCCAGAGCAGAAGGGCCGCTCATTTGCAATGCCCGCGTTTGTGAAGACCAGGGAAGGCGCGGCGGTGCGAATTCCCCGGTAGATGGGGCGCGTTAAGCAGCGACAAGTTCTGGCAAGGCTGCGGGCACAACAGGCGCGGAGACCAACACATCCAGATACCACCACCACTGATCAGGTGGGGCATTGTCTTGTTCTCGCCAGCGTTTGAGATCGACAATTTGTTGCAGGGCTGTAGTGAACAGTTGGGCGTCCTGTAAAAGCGTATGATCAGCTTTGGCTAGACGTTCTTTCTGTTCAGAGGAATATTCGTGCTCGATCTTTGCAATCTCGCTGCGGTTATAGAACATCTCAATATGTTCCATGCCGCTTACGTCGGGAAATTGTACATCAACTTCATAGGCATATAACCGCTCTTCAGGGTTCATCATGACATCACCGCCTTCAATGAATCAACAAACTCAATATGTTCTTTGCGCAGGTAAAGGTCTGGCCTTTCAACAATATAGGCGCTTTCAAGAACACCGTTCAGGCTAAACATGACCAGCCAGCAGCTTTGGTGGACCATATCTACAATAGCAACATAGGGTATATTGTCATACCAGAAAATGTAAACATCAGCATGATCGCCATGCAGAACCGTTTCAAGGATCTGTTGATAATCAGCGATTGTCGCCATATCGGTCAAATGACCACGCAGGATACGCTTAGCGAGATGGCGACTGGCACTGTTTGGCTTCCAGACTAATTTTGTTTGTATACTACGAATCGCAGCAACGACTTGATCTTGGCTGATAGAATTAGGTTTACTCATAGGGACTAAAATTATGGCTCTCACGAAATTCATCGGGCTGACAGACAAGATCGTTAAAATAATCTCGATATCCTTGCAGATTTCGGGGATATTTTGTCTCTATCTCAGAAATTCGATTGTATAAAATTATACTATAGTGGAAGGTAAAATCACAATGACCCAATCACTCCACGCCCTCGTCATCAAACTCAGCGCCCACGCGGCGGGCATCCTGCCCGGCACGGTGGGTGAACTGGCGCACGCCGCCTTCTATGCTGCGGTGCAGGCGGTCGATCCTGTGCTTTCGGTGCAGATGCACGACGCCCAAGAGCGCAGCGCTTTCAGCCTTTCGCCGCTCTACGGCTATTGGCAAAGCCCGACGGACCAGCGCATCCATGTCAGCCAGGACCAGGAAGGCTGGCTGCGGCTGGGGCTGCTGGATGACCGGCTCTTTGCCGTCTTTATGCAGCATCTTTTGAGCAACAGCCGCCCCACCCTGCGCCTGGGGCCGGTGGCGTTTGCCATTCACGAAGTCTTTGGCGCACCCGGCAGTCACCCGTGGGTGGGTTACACCACGCTGGACGAGTTGCGGGCGTTGACGGCCACGCCCACGCAGTGGACCCTGGAGTTTGCCAGCCCCACCGCCATCCGCTGGGGCGAGGCGGACAACAAAAGCCGCCGCGTGGAACTCTTCCCACAGCCGCGCATGGCTATTGCCGGGCTGCGCACACGCTGGGACCGCTTGACTGGCGACACATGGGGCCGCGCCTTTGAAGAGTGGGTGGAGCGCAACGTGGTTGTCAGCCGCATTTGGCAGTGGCAGACGCAACCCGTTAGTTTCCAAAAGCAGAGTTATGTCGGCGGCCTGGGCCGGCTGGACTATCGCTTGCTCGACGCCAGCCACGCGGCCAATG
>JBBRWF010000644.1:0-2705 GCA_038249405.1 Anaerolineales bacterium | reverse complement strand
TTGGCATCCAGGGCCGTGCAGACTTTGTTGGGCTCGGGCTCGGGCGCGGCTTGCGCCGCACCGAACGTCCCTGCAACCAGCATGAGACCGATGGCGTTATGCAGCATGATCCTGCTCCTGCTAAATTACGCCAACGCTTAGGCGACGAATTCGTTCGCCCGGTTGAGCCAGCCGGCAAGTAACACGCGCTGGCTTTCGTCTCCGGCAACGATCTTTTTGAACAGCGCAATGCCAACTCGGTAGAAAAGCAATGTCAACCTCGCGCCAGACGACCGCAGTGCGGTTCGATTAGCCGGAGTTTCGATGCAATCTCCGTCCCACTCGATCATTGTAAATTTGATCATTGCGACTCCCGTAGCGCGCTATGGAACGATTAGGAAATTCAACCGCATCGGGCAGAGTATTGCACCGTGGGTCGTCGCAAAAAGCACTGTTTACACAGTTTTACGCCGCCGTCATTTCAATCTTTCCCGGTTCGTCTTCAAAATCCCCCGCCACGCGCGGAGTGCCACTCGGTCACACGTTCATCAACTTAAGCGCTGATATCGGGTAGTCCAGCACGACCTGTGCTGATAGGCGTCAGTCCTCTACAAGCGTGCCGGTAATGGGTCACCTGGGAATCACCAAGCAGAAGATCGTGCGTACGGGAACGATTCAGATTCAGGGTCGGACAGCTGCGAGTGCAGGATCGGCTGTGGCTGATGCTGTGGCGTTGGCAAATGCAGGCGCATTCGCATTGATCCTGGAGTGCATCCCTGATCGCCTGGGTGACATCATCACTCGCAGCTTGGAAATTCCAACGATCGGGATCGGGGCTGGACCAAACTGCAACGGTCAGGCACTAGTGACGCAGGACATGCTGGGGATGTTCAAAGAGATGTCGCCGCGTTTCCTCAAAGTGTATTTGGACCTAACCCAAATTATTGTGACTGCGCTGACACAGTTCCGCACAGAAGTGGAGCGGGGGCAATATCCAGCACCGGAACATTGTTATGTGATTGAAGATGAAGAACTGGGCAAGTTGCTGACCCAGTTGCGAAGCAAAGCAACACAATAAAAAACTAGACAAGGAGATGCAAATATGACTGAGTCACTAAAAGGAAAAGTAGCTGTCATCACGGGCGTTGGATCTGGGTTTGGAAAAGCAACGGCGGAATTATTTGCCAAGCTAGACCAAGTAGGGCTTGTCTTGATCGACTTCAACGAGAAGGCGCTCGAAGCCACCGCTGAGGTCTGCAGGGCAGCCGGTTCAAAGGTCATAGCCCTTGCAACTGATGTGACCAAACTTGAGACATTCACACGCGCGTTCAAGGAAACGATGGATACTTTCGGTAGAGTCGATTTCCTCATTAATTACGCGGGCGGCGCACTCAAAGTGGCTCCCATCGAGGAAATGGATGACGAGATCAACCGCCGCATCATTGACCTGAACCTGACCAGCGCCATTATGAGTTGCCGCACCTTTACCCCGCAGTTCAAGAAGCAGGGTTATGGCAAGATTATCAACGTTTCCAGCGCATGTGATCGTCGTTCGTGGCCGGGGTGGTCGGTATATTCTGCGGCTAAAGCCGCCGTCAATGCCTTTACAAGGTGCCTGTATACAGAATTACGTCCGCATGGCATTGCCGTGATGCTCCTTGTACCGGGCGGATCCAATACTGGCTTCCAGGCTGCGGCGGCAGGCGTCAACAAGTTCGAGTGGGATGAAGAACTTGCCGTGCGCCCCGAACATTTTGCTGACATGGTGTATCAAACCTGCGCGCTTACAAAAGGTGCGTGTGTTTCTGAATTAGTGTTGTACGGGATCGCGCAGGATATAAGTGGATACTAATCGGGGGAGGGCTTAGCGTAGAAAAAAACCAAATACCGGAGGTTTTACAAAACACGGTTGACGGGAGGGCAGGTTGTCGACTAGGGCAAAATAAATCTCTGGGTATAAGGAGGTGGCAGGACTGAAAAGTAATTGAGCAGAATCTGAGTTGTGTCAGGACCGTCTAAAAAATAAATACTTATGTCGGTTAAAAGGCACAACGTCCCTGGGGTGGTTCCTTTTGATACATATATATGAGGAGAAAACTTGAAATGAAAAAGAATCTGTTTGTTGTAATGGCCGTGCTTGTACTCGCCAGCTTGATTTTGTCTGCCTGCGGCACTCCTGCCCCGGCAGCCACTGAAGCTCCTGAGGCTGAGAAACCTTTTAAGATCGCAATTATCGTATCTGACCTGAGCAATGTGTTCCATCAGGCCCAAGCCGCCGAGGCACAGAAGTATGCCAAGGAAAAATACGGCGCTGAAGTAGTTGTATTCGACGGCAAGGCTGATGGCGCTGTCATGACCCAGAATGTTGACCAAGTTGTGGCGCAAGGCATGGATGCCGCCACACTGCACATCTGGGACGCCGAAGCGGCGACACCCGGCGTGCTCGCAGCCCTTGAGAAAGGTGTCATCATGACCTCTTTCTTCAGCCCGCTGGGCACGACTGGTATCCCGACCGCCCGCAGCGATGAGAAAGGCATTTCCTTCGCCATGGGCGCCGAGATGGCTACCCAGTGGAAAGCCGCGCACCCCGACAAACCCATCGTAATGGTGGAATTGGGCTGGCCGAACCACACCGAAGTCAAGTCCGGACGTACCGACCCGTGGGTCGAAGGCGTTCTGTCTGTTGACCCCACTGCAACTGACCTCGGCTGTCTTGATGTCAGCAA
>JBBRWF010000643.1:0-2713 GCA_038249405.1 Anaerolineales bacterium | reverse complement strand
TGGATGGTGCTGACATACACGAAGGCGTGCGAGAGATCCGGGTTGGTCAGGTAGGAAGTGGGCAGCACCTTGGGGTCGAATTTGTCATCTTCCAGGTCTTCCGGACGGAAGCGCTGCGAATAGACCTCATAAATGCGATCGAACTTTAGCCCCGGCTCGGCCTCAAAATTGGCAAAAGCCGTCACTGCCTGAGCCGCCAGCGCGCGCCGGTCGACCAAAAATAGAATGCGTCGGGCGTAGCCGGATTTCATCAAGCGATAGATCTGGTCAATGGCCGTCAGAGTCTTGCCGGTGCCGGTCGCCATAGCGGCCAGCATGGCGCGCTTGCCGGTCAACATAGCCTGCTCCATGGCTTGAATGGCCTCGCGTTGGTAGGGTCGCAGCCGGGGATGGTCTACCGGCGTATTGCGCAGCGCATCTTCAGCGGCGGATTTGTCGTGGGCGAGCATCTCTTCCAGCGCGGCGGGGGTATGAAAAGCCGCCAGCGCGCGTGAACGGCTGTGTGCGCGGCGCAAATCCTGGAACCAGATGCCCTCACCGTTGGTAGAGTAGATGAATGGAATATGATAGCCATTGAAATTGAAGGCTGTGTTTTGAATGCCCTCCGCATAACGCTGGGCCTGCGTAAGCACATTTTGCGGGCCTACAGCCAATTTCTTGGCTTCGACAATCGCAATTGGGCGGCTATTAGAGAATAAGACATAGTCCGCCGGGCCATGGCTGGTGGGGTATTCTTCCACGGCAGCGCAATTGACCGCCAACGGATTTTGGAACGGGATCACCGGCGACCAACCAGCAGCGCACAACGCTTGGTCAATTTTTTGTTTACGGGTGCGTTTTTCATTCAAGTACATCATCGATCCCCCTGCTGATGATCGCGATGTTCCTGTTGATCGATCCATCTCTCAATCGTGTCCCGGCGAAAACGCCAATGTTTTCCGATCTTAAACGCAGGCAGCACCGCCGTTTGCGCCAGTCTGTATACAGTAGATAAAGGTAGGCGCAGATACTGTGCCACCTCTTCAGCAGTAAAAAATGGATTGATACCACCTTCAGATGAGGAATGCTCTAAGGTCACGTTTCCCCCGGCAGTAACTGGATTTTTCTATCGTTGGTTGTTGTTATCATTATAGCACTCAAACAGAATATACCATTCTTGTTTTATGTCGTTATCTTTTTGTTCCTTGCATATTTGATAACACAACATGGACGGTAATTTGAAACCGTAATTTCAATACCTGAACCCAAAGGAACAGTGCGCAATGGAATAATTCGTTTTTATAGGAACGGATTATGGAACCAGAGAACACTGATGAATTTTTGAAATGGTTGGATGATGAACTGGCAAAACTGAATTTAAACGATTATCAGTTTGCGAAAAGGGCCAACCTCGCGCATACAACGATCAGCAAGGCGCGTAAGGGGAAACTGCCTGGCTGGGATGCAAGCGTCAAAATCGCCAATGCGTTGCATGTCGATCCGGTTTTCATCTTTCATATGGTGGGATTGCTACCGAAGCGGCAAGCCGCGAAACCAGCTCGCGCGTACTTGATCTTTCTCTGTGAGAATCTTCCCGAAGATTGGGTGGCGGCTGCGTCACGAGTCATTAAAGCGTTACCGCCTACTGAGTAGAGTTATCAAAACTCGAACCTGAATGATTTGATTAATCGTTGGAAAAGATTTGGTCGGTCGATTCCCTGTAAACAACCCACATGTGAATGCTGCTCTTTGCGGGAGTCCGCAAACGAAGGCCAAAATTTGCGGGTTTCCGCAACAGTTTTTGCGGATAGCACCAGTTATCGATCTGAATGGGCGCAGATACACTTGGCACGTAATTCAAACCCATTTAGAGAGGTATATGATGACACTCGCAACTGTTGCTTATCGGATTTCTACGGACGTTTCCTTCGCTGCGCTGCTGCAGAAAAATGCAGATGAAGCGCTGCACAAAGCAGGCATTGTCTTGTCGGCAGATGAAACCAGCGCCTTGAAGAAGATTCTCGCGGCTTCTGGTCAACTTCTCCTGGCTGGTATGGATATCGTTGCTCCAGAACCCTGGGCGGTTGAGATCTAATGAACGCGGAAGCATTGATTTCGGAACGCCTTAATTTAGCGCTTTCCAGTTTGGATTTAGAAACCTCATATCGCAGCTTGTTGTTATCGGTGGGGCAGGGTTATCTGAAGGCACAAGTACAGCACTATAAAGCTTGTTTGCCGCCCATTCAGATTCCCTTCTTGTGCTGCAAAGCGAACTCCGGTGATCCAAAACGAGCCGTCGGTGTGGCGACAGCCTGGTTCTTGCTACAAGTCGCCGCCCACTTGCTGGATAAGGTAGAGGATCACGAGTTGGAGATGGTTGGACAGCATTTGCGCCAACAAGGCGTATCCACCAACCTATCCACAGGTTTGATCTTCGTCGCAGAATGGGTTCTCAATCATCTGGAATTGGACTGCGTTGATGCTGGGGCAGCCTGGTGTGGAGTCGGTGAGTACCTGGGCCGGTTCGGGCGTGCCTCGCTTTTATCTGCCCATGAACCAGATCTTTCCACAGAGCAATGTGGCGCAATCTATTGTGTTGACCACGGATTTGCATGCCCGTGAGCGTTTGCGCAAGGAGTTACCTGCCATGTTGGCCGTTGCGTTGCCAGAGGCTCGTAGCCGTGTGCAGTTGCTGCCGAACGGACCGCCGGTGGCGTATCCGGTTCAGTTCCGG
>JBBRWF010000642.1:0-2713 GCA_038249405.1 Anaerolineales bacterium | reverse complement strand
GCCATGCGCGCGGGCAAATACAATACCTATTACGGCGGTGGATCAGACTGCCTGAATATTCTGGACTACCACACCGGTGAACGGCGGCGACCTGTATTAAGTGATGTGCGCCAAGCCTCTACCCTGATGGACGCGCTGCCTGAATTTGATTTTGTCATGTCAGCATTCCTACCAGAAGATGTTGATCAGCGTATTTATGATCGCTATCAAATGGAAGTAATGCTCAACACCACCACCAAGCCGATCGTTTTCGTTACCCCAGATTTTGAAGGCTGCGTGGCAGCAATCGAAATGTGTGAAGCTGTGGCAGGTAGTGCCCAGGCTTTTCAGAAAAAACCTTTCGCAACCTGCTATATAAATGTTACATCCGGCTTGATCGCAAACGCGGAAGCTCTGCAAAAGTGCATGTACCTCGCAGAAAAAGGCCTTCCGCTGCTCTACATCCCACTTAATGCCGGCGGCGTAAACTCTCCTGCAACTACTGCGGGGTGCATGGCCTCCATGAATGCCGGTATCCTGCTTGGCGTGGTTCTTTCGCAACTTGTGCGCCCCGGTGCACCAATCGCTGTACCAGGTTGGAATGGCGGTCCGTATAATCTACAGACAATGGTCGGCAATTACGTTCTGGCTGATGAGCAGGGTGTGCCAACCTCGATGGGAAAGCATTATGACCTGCCCGTTTTTGGTCTGGGCGGATCGACCGACTCTAAAGTTCTGGATCAGCAATCCGGGTTTGAAGCAACCATAAGCCTGATGACATCCCTGCTTCACGGGGCAAATATTGTTCATGATGTAGGGTTTATGGATTCTGGTCTGCAAGGCAGCATGCAAATGATGGCCATTTGCAATGAGATCCTGGGCTTCCTGCGCGCCTCAACCGCAGGCGTTGTAGTAAATGATGAAACCCTCGCCCTGGACGTAATCGAAGAACTCGGTCCCACCGGCGCCTACTTGGGACACGAGCACACTGTCCGCCACTACAAAGAACCGTTCTATTCCAAACTGATCGACAAAAACCCATATTCTGTCTGGCAAAAACGCGGCAGCACCACCATGGAAGCCCGCGCAGCAAAAATGGTAGATGATATACTGGCAAAACACAAAACGGAAGCTCTTTCCGAAGATATTCAGAAAGCCATCCACGCGATTGTAGAGCGTGAGCAGGCCTGGATCAACAACCAGTAGTTGTAACGGCACAAAACCCTTGCAAAGACGCAAATCCTTTGCGTCTCTACCAACACAGGAAAAACAATGGCGCGTTATATTGTCCGGCGTTTAATGGCCATGCTGCTCACCATGGTACTGGTCTCCATGCTTGTCTTCGCCATCGTGGAAATAGCCCCCGGGAATGTTGCTCGCAACATTCTCGGGGCGTATGCCACGCCCGAGCAGGAGCTTTCGCTTTCCAAGCAGTTGGGGCTCACCCGGCCAGTAGCCTTGCGTTACATCACCTGGTTATTTGGCTCTGATTGGCAAGCCGCTCCCGAAATTGGCCTGCCATTGACAGAGACCATCTCAGTTCAGGGGTTGGTAAAAAAATCTCAGCAGTGGTGGGTGGTTTTACCAGATGGCAACCTTGCACAATGGGAAATGGAGGATGGTAAACTCACAAAATTCCTCCGGCAGCCCGATGGAACAACGCATCCCGAGCTGGATGAAAACGCATGGAAAGTGAACACTGCTACTGGTGAAACCTATTTTTGGGGCGTTGACACAGGCAACCGTGCCGCGAAATGGGTAAAAGGCTCGGGAGGGATTGAATACCGCCTCAATTATTCTGGCTGGACCGAGACAGCCGGTGCCCCGGTGGAATATATTCCACTCAACAAAGGTTTAACGCGCGGCGAAGCAGGCATGTCTCTGCGCTACAATGCGCCAGTCTCGGATGTAATTGGACGCCGAATCTTGAACTCTTCCATTCTGGCCTTTTTAGCCATTCTTGTTTCCATCCCAACCGCTGTTATTTTAGGCCTGATCGCTGGGTTGAATGAGGGCAAGCTGATCGACCGGGTTATCTCCATCGGCGGCCTCATTACTGCCGGATCCCCCGATTTTGCAACAGGCATCCTGCTTATCATGATTTTTGCCATCTGGCTAAAAGTATTGCCGGGTGCAGCTGTTTTCGCATCTGAAAATGCCATTCTCAAAGATCCGCGCTTATTAGTTTTGCCGGTATTAACCGCAAGCCTGGTGGAAATTGGTTACGTGCTGCGTATTACACGCTCGAGCGTTGTAGAAGTAATGAACAGTCCCTATGTGCGCACAGCTATTCTTAAAGGTCTGACTTATAGACAGGTGGTCATGACCCACGTGCTAAGAAATGCAATGATGGCACCCATCACAGTCATCATGCTTCACATCAATTGGTTTATTGGCGGTCTGGTGGTAGTCGAATCAGTTTTTGGTTTCCCCGGATTGGGTAACTTTATTCTTAATGCTGCGCTTTATAAAGATGTTTATTCGATTGAAGCTGGCGCAATGGTCTTGATTGTTCTGGCAGTAGGCACACAACTGGTCGCAGACCTGGTCTACTCACTGATCAACCCACGTATCCGTTACTCCTAGGAGCAACCAACATGACCACAGAAAACCTGGCGCCTCCAAAGTTGAGCAACCCACCTTCCCGATTTAAGACCATGGTCAAAGAATTTTGGGATAGTGTTAAAGAACTTGCAGAACTGGTACTTTCGTCACCGACGGCCGTTATTGGGTT
>JBBRWF010000641.1:0-2718 GCA_038249405.1 Anaerolineales bacterium | reverse complement strand
GCCGAAAACGCCACAGAGATTTTTGATAATGGCGAATGGTTTGGTCCGATAGAAATTATCCAACCGATTGTCATCACGCGCGCAGCCATTATCTACCATGCCACCCGAGGCGAAGAACCGGTTTTGCTTAAAGTTGCAAACACGGGTTGTGAAGAAAAACTACGCTTTGAAGCCAATACATTTTTACAGCTTGCCAAAGCGGGTCAGCACCCGTTATTGCCGGTTCTCCTACCCGCCCACCCACAGGGTTCAATTGAAAACCACCCATACGGGTGGACCGTTATTAATGGGCGCCTTAAATATTACGAGGTTTTCAAGTTCGCCGATGGAACCATTTTACGCAACCTTTTGCTGAATAACCCTCAGCCGTGGTACCAACACGCTGGCTGGATAATATTGAGTATTTCCGATATCATTTTGTATCTGCATAAGGCCGGAAAGCTGCACCTGTGCCTCAATCCCGATGTCATTATGGTACGGTTTGATAAGCAAGGTATTCCCCGGCCCATGCTGCTCGACCTGGGAATTGGCAATTCTGGTCAGAACATTTTTGAGATCTGGAATTCCAACTACAACCTGCCGGCCTATACCGCTCCAGAAATTGCCGATGGGCACACAGGCGTGGGACCCGGCACAGATGTGTATGGATTGGGTATGCTACTATACGAAATGTTGGCTGGCCACCCCGCAGTGGAATATCACCTAAAAAAGGATGATGCGGTTACCCGCAATGTTCTCGGGAGCGACTTAAAACCCAGCGGTCGAATTGACCTGAAGAACATTCCCCAAATTGCAGAAAACGCGATCAGCCGCCAGTATAACCAGCGGTTTCAAGATGTTCTCACCTTTGCCAAAACGTTGCAACCCAACTTCCCGCCCATTCCAGCGGAGCGTAAGCCATTCAAAGTCAATTGGCGCATGGTTTTCATTGTGATTGGTTCATTGCTTGCTATCTCGCTCCTCCTGCTGCTGGCAGTCTCTGCCGTACCGCAATAAATATTCTCACGCATTCGTACCCCAGAATATCTTCCCCCATCCTGCCCTGCAGGGTGTTTCGCCAATAGAGAGATTGATCATCCACAGGATGTTTAGACATGGCAGAAAAAATCTTCATTGATCGCCCTCCCCGCATTGAGCCAGAACTCCCTTCCGGATCTTTTGAAATCCCCAACCCGCCAGACAAACCGGACTCAGCTGGGCAAATGCTCCAGCAGGCCTTTTTGCCGATGGTGATGATCATGGGCTATGTGATCACATCCATGTTTGGCGGTGGGCGCAACATGCTCATGATGATTCCTATGGCGCTTTCAGTGGTTGCAACAATTGCGCTGGCGATCTATACCAATATCCAGGAAAAGAAGGAAACCGAAGCAGCGGATGCAGCCTATAAACGCCGTATCGGTGAACTGCGCCGCAAAATGGAAAGCGAGCACGAACAACAGCGTATTTATTATTTCTATAATTATCCCAACCCTGAAAAAACCCTGGGAATTGCCAGTGATCTCGATCGGCCTGTTGACATGCGCATGGAAGAAATCCGTTCTGGCACCCGCCTGTGGGAGCGTCGCCCCAAAGATCATGATTTTCTTTATTTGCGGCTCGGCATCGGCACGCGCCAATCCACTGTTGTTTACAAAGTATCCGCAAATGAAAAACCTGACAATCCATTGATGCGCGAGGCTACCCGCCTTGCTGAGGATTCGCGCCTGCTTTATGGCGTCCCAGTTACCATCCCAATACATCTGCCATCAGATGATACCGAAAAGAAGAAGGTTGATACAAAAAAATCAGAGTCAAAAGATGATGAAGAGAAGGAAGAAAGCCAGGAAGCCAAAGGGATTACTATCCGGCATTCGGTCGGCATTGTCGGAAATTCATCTGAAAAAGTGCATGCCTATCTTCGCACCATGCTGGTAGATTATGCCGCTTTCCACTCCCCGCAAGACACTATGCTATATGTGGCCGGGAGCAGCGCTGCGCGCCAATCCTGGCGCTGGGCTTACGCTCTTCCGCACTGCAAAGAAACAGACAAAACTGAAACGCTATTATTCGAAAATGATGAAAAGCCAGGCGAAAACGAAGCAGATCGCATGCGCCTGTTCTGGAAAAACATACGTACCATCCTTGAGCGCCGCCGTATGCGCTTACAAGATAAAGAAAGCGGCACCGATGTAAAACTGCCCTTCATGTTAGTGGTTGTGGATGTGCGCACACCGGCACCAGCGTGGTCTTGCCTTAAGGACATTGAAGGTGAAGCTGCCATCTCCACCATACTGATGGATGGTCAAATGCTCGGTGCAGCCATCATTTTCCTGGTTCCAGACCGGTCAAAAGTACCCAGCCGCTGCACAGCCATTATCGAAATAGATGAAGATGCAAAAGATCCTGAACTGGCAGTTTTCCGGTACGCCGAAACCGGGTTCAACTCAGTTCGCTACGTTGGCACCACCAACCTTGTCTCCACGCAGGAAATGTCTCGCGAATTTTCCAGGCACATTGAAATGGTTGACTTAAGGCGCGGCTTTGGCTCCAGCCTGGCAGCCACAGTCACCCTGATGGAAATGCTAAATATCCAGTCAATCGATCAGCTTCAGGAGTTCTCCCGCGACAATTGGCGGCGCAGCATGGACCCGAAATCCGCAGATTGGCTTTACACAGCCATCGGGTTGTTATCAGGCAACGAACCGCGCGTGCTGACCTTCTCTGCAAAAGCAGATG
>JBBRWF010000640.1:0-2736 GCA_038249405.1 Anaerolineales bacterium | reverse complement strand
CGCCTGTCTTTACAGGAAAACGTCCTAATAAGACGCAAAATTCAACTTATCGCCAGTTGGCAAAATAGTTACGCTTCGCGGTTTCGATCCCCCGTCGGGACCGCAGAGAGTAACATTTTGAGCAAGTGAATACAAAAAACCGACTTATGAAAGTCGGTTTTTTGTATTCCGGGATTTTCGGGTATATATCAGAAATTCGGATTCGGGCACGTATAAGCCAAGTGGCCAGTATACCCATGGCTCTATTCAAAAAGAGAGCGTCATAGATGTCCAAGTTCTCTATGAAATTTTAGTGACAGTACTAACAAATAGTTCGCCTATTATTTGTTCTTGCTCCACTTTATATCGTTCTGGCGCAAACCAATTTTCAATAAATGGCAAGCTCGGTGCATAGTAAAAGCGACCGCTAATTGCTAACGATTCGATAATATCCCTCATCTTCAACAGGTATTGTTCAAGCTGGGAAGCATCATGCAAATGAGCGTGTCTCAAATGATTTGTGAAAGCCATATTGGATATGATCGTACCCCAGCTGGCTGGCTCAAAAGGATATTCAAACCAATCCATTTGCGTAAGGTAGGATTCCTGTACTTCCAGGTAACGATCAAACCCATACGCTTCGATGCCCAGCAAACGCAATTTTCTTACCAGGTTCGCTTGACTGCCACAGCCTATATCAATAACCGGCTGTTTCATATGGGTTACATCAATTTGCAGCAACTCAATTTGCAATTGATCTGAATATTCCTCACAAACCAAATTACCAACTACCGGTGAAAACCTGAGACGTTTTCGAAATTCTTTTGGATATAACGTTGCAAGCCATCGTGATAACTCAGGATAATGATGCTCTCTAAGTACGGTTTGAATATTTTTTGTTCTTATCATCGTTCGCCAGGTCTGCAGATAGATTTTCTCCAATTCTTCGACTTTCTGATTACTTATCCTTAAATATTGGTTGACAGAATACAAATTTTTCAGTAATGACTGTGCAGCGAAAGAAACAATCTCAGATGAAATGCTTTCTGGCTTATCGCTCAATGTGGAATCCAATAATTCTTCCAACGCAACCGGGAAGCCTGGCTCTATATCCATGATCTGTTCCACATTTACAAAAAGCAGGTTTTTCGATTTGTTAACATCCAGTTGGCGCTTAATGGAGTTCTCTATTGATTGCATATTGTTATCATCCTTAAGTATCGCCTTCAAAATGGCAGAGTGAGTATTTACTCTTCGGACTGTTCATTTTTGTCTTTGTGCCGCGCAGGGACAGCAACGCCCCTGTAATCGGTCCCGCATCTGCCAAAAAATCAAGCCCAAAACAGGTTCGCTCGTTATAATCAGCCCCAACCCGACACCAAAGATCAATCCGATGGAGACATTTATAGCAGGGGTTGCCGCTTGGCTCTATTTTGTTTGCTCTTTTTTTCTCCAACAATCACGTCTGTATTTTCTGTGGGATAAGCGGCTTCCAATTTCCCTTCCAGAGCAAGACTGCGCCGATGATAGTCGTCGCGGCCATTTCCCAGATGCCTACCAACGGACCGAAACCAATGGACTTTTCAATGGCATCTCGGACTTCATCATAGGCTGAATGGTAAACGCTGGACACTGCCAGACTTTGCGTTGCCGTCCAGACATAGGCGAAGATCACAGCGTTCATCATGGCTGGAATAAGGGAAATCAAAAGGGTTCCAGTGATTACCACACCCACATTCGCTTCAATGCCTTCGATACGTGACCCAATTGCGATTAATGTGGGGATGTGCCAGGCCCACCAAATGAATGCGTGGATCAGGAGGGCTTTACGTGGAGTGTATCGCCTTGCGAGATGCGGCAGCATGTAACCCCGCCAGCCAAATTCCTCGCCAAAGCCGGGGATGAGTGTGATGAGAAAGCGCAGTAAAAAATTTCCCAGGATTGCAAGGACTGATACTCCCACAGGCAGAATACGCAACCCAAGCACCGGCTCCAGCAGGGTTGGGACGGCGAAGATAAAAAGTGCCAGACTAAACACCCATACGTAATGTTTGGGGTTTCCCCAACTCCACCCGGCATTCTTGAAACCATCCCGAAAAATATAGCGTCCGGTAATGAAAGTGGCGACCGTTACCATTACCATGGAAATCGAACTTAATAAATAGCTGGCTGTCGGTGTCGTGCCCCAAACCGCATACGCGATCTGAAAGGGCCAGGATAACCCAAAGACGAGGAGCAGGTAAATTGTGAGTGAGAAAGGTCGCTGTGTTTCGACTTTTTGTATTTCTTGCATCGTTGTTTCCATCGAAAAAACTCCTGTTTGAAAAAATTTTGCTTTATGAAGACTTGCACCACATTTTGTCTTTTATAACCATGACTACAGCCACAATTAGGCAAAGCACCATTAGATGGCAACTGGATGTTTTTGAGAAAGTGTTTTCATCAGTCTTTCCTTTGAACAGAGATGAGTTCCAATCCCAGATCACGGATGACAGTGTCTCCATTCGGTTTTTGTGAAACGGTCAGGCTTTCAAATATCCTTATCCAATGTGCGACTCTTTTCGCAAGCCTATGTTTTGGAGGTACGCGAAGCGAAATACTGATCTGGCTGATTCAAAAGAAAAAATCTGCGTTTATTTGCGTCGAACAAATGCAACAGATGAAGTTGCACATTAGGCATTTATTTAATATCGGCAAGGTTGTTTGTTCCTGCCAGCACATCCTCCAACAAAATCTGATGCACCTTTTCAGGTTCCT
>JBBRWF010000639.1:0-2754 GCA_038249405.1 Anaerolineales bacterium | reverse complement strand
CGGCTGTTGATGGCCATGATCATGTATGACCGGTCAACAATGTAAACACAGGTGGGAATATTGTCAAAAAATGTTCTAAGGGTATTGCGGGAATTAATGATTTCCCACTGACTCGCCTCCAGCTCGGCTTTGCTAACCATCAGCTGGCGGTTATGTTCAAGTGCGAAAATTGCATTCGCAACCCCTTTAACCATTAGTTGCAGAAACCTGGTTCGTCTGTCGTCTCTTCCCATGTCGAACAGTGGGTTGATAAAAATCATGGCTCCCAGAAAGTTGTTGTTGACACTGAGTGGAGTCAGGATAATGTTCCTGATTGAATCTGTAAATGTATCTATCAGCGCAGAATCCAGCTCTCCAAGAGCGTTTGAGCTGTAGTCAATTGTTGTGATGGATTGAGGCATTGAGCTGAAAAGGCTGCTTCCCTTAATGAGAAAGGTGCCTTCAGATTTCCATTCTTGTCCTACTCCAAGCAATTTTTTGGTTGCGAGGTCAGGGTTTTCCGGGTCGACTAAGATAAAGAGGGCTTCTTCAGCTTCAACATACTCGCTGATGTTTCTGATTGCAACTGTTTGTAATGTGTTTAGATCGTTATAGCTGTTTTGCTCATTTACGAAGGCTTCATGAAACTTAAGTTCAATCGAATTGTATAAAGTTTGCTGCTTGTATTGATTTAAACGGGTCATGTTCTGGATACGGATAAGCAGCTCGTGAAAATCGAAAGGTTTTGTGATAAAGTCATCAGCCCCGGCTTTCACGCCTGCCATTCGTGATTCCATATCATTCAACGCGGTGATGAGAACAATCGGGGTTTCGGCCAGTTTGGGCATCGAGCGGATTTTATTACAAACCTCAAACCCATTCATCCCTGGCATCATAATATCCAAAAGAATAATATCTGGTTCAATTTTTTCGGCAATGGAAACAGCCTGTTCCCCATTTTCTGCAAAGTGCAGCTCAAAATTTTCTGCTGACAGTAGCGCTTCGATGGTGACTCTGGCAATTTGCTCATCATCTACCACTAGAACTTTAGGTTGGCTGGCCATATTTCTTTTCCTTTACCAGTTCTACTTTTGGGGAAAACAATCTGTTTGTATCCAGGCACAGGCTGTGTTGTGCGCAGGAATTTTGGGGAATATTTTGAGAATTAAACACATAAGTCTGGAATGAAGCCAGGCTTATGGGTGGGTGTTGGTCTCTTGAATATTCTGGCTTGCAAGGACCCCCCTGACAGAATGCCGCTTTCTTGAAAAGAAACACGAGTTTTGAATAATCCCGGGGTATCTTATCGCGCGAGCGCTATTCGTCAGTCTGGATCGAATAACCATATCCTTGTATTGTTTTTATAAAGACAGGGGTCTTGGGATCTTCTTCAATGCTTTCACGCAGGTTTTTGATGTGAACACGCACGAGGTCTGCACTGCCGGTCTCATCAGGATAATCCCATACTTCTTCCAATAGAAGCGATGGCGAGAAAATTTTATTGGGGTGTGTCATTAAATGATACAGGAGGGAGTATTGAACAGGCGTAACTCGAAATTTCCCTTTTTTGGGCGAGGTGAAAACATACGTACGGGTATTAAGCGAATAATCACCAATTCGAATAATGTAACTATCTTCTGGATGATCTAATGGGCGTGTTTTCTGATCGGTGTTTGCAGAATTCATATTCAAGGAATGGGATTCGGGTTTGTCATCGTGTTTGGTGCGCCGCAAGATTGCTTTTATACGCAGCAGCAGTTCATCAATATTAAATGGTTTTCCTAAATAATCATCCGCGCCAACACTTAATCCCACGATGTGGTCTTCAACTTTAGCTTTGGCTGTTAAAAACAATACGGGCACCTCTTTTAAGAGATGATCTTCCCTCATTTCCTTGCAAACGGTATATCCATCCATGCCAGGCATGATTACATCCAAAATTACCAGATCTGGCACTTTACGTCGAGCTGCTCGTAACCCGGCCACCCCGCTATTGGTTACCTGTACGCGAAAATCATTTCCTCGAAGGCAGCGTTCGATGGTTTTGGCGACGATGCTGTCGTCTTCAATAATTAGGATGTTTGATATACCCATTCGGTTGTTCTCCCTTGTTTTTTTTATAAATCTTTTTCAAAGGGTAATCAGGAGCGCTGAAACGGAGAATACTACCTCTAAAAATTGCTGCTCGATCAACAGCGTAATTTTAATTGATATTTTGATTATCGTAACTACAGTATAACTCAGTCTTTTCCTCGTGGCATAGGGTTGTCACCCATTTGTCTACCTATTTTGCCAGCGTGATAATATTTTTACTAAATTGTAATCTTTAATAGACCCGGCTGACAAATGAAAAGCCATAAACGGTCATTAAGCCCGCCTGTGTTTCCACTTCGTAGATCTGAGCTGGGAAACCAGGGGTCATTCCTTTGCGCTTCTGCCAGTAGCCATCTGTGAATTTCATTGTTCCGTCCTTTGGAAAATCGAGAAAAATTTGTCAGGCGAGCGCATCCAGGCGGGTTACTTTTTCTGCCCGCAGTGTGGGTTCCCCGCGCGTCACATCCATTTCCACCTGGCCTGTGACCAGAAACGGGCTTGCGGAGGTGACAATATTTTTTACCTGGTGGTACATATCTGGAAATATAATTACATCCAGCGTTCCCGCCAGGTCTTCTATGGTTAGAAACATCATCGATTTACCCGCGGCGGTCTGGCTGCGGTGCGATGTCTGCCGTATGCCGGCAACGGTCACGCGCTGCCCGATGCGGCTGATCGCGT
>JBBRWF010000638.1:0-2755 GCA_038249405.1 Anaerolineales bacterium | reverse complement strand
TTGCAGGTCATTTACCACCAAGATATCACCTACCCGCTCTGCCGGGGCTACTTCGTTTGTACCCGGCAACAATTTATGACACAATTTGTAAAGCTGCTGTGACCACTTTTTTAGTTTTTCTGAACCGTGCCAAGTTTTTGTTTTTCTGTCACTGGATGTCCTTTTCCCGAAAATATACGATCATGTCCACATCACCCGGCGATTGACCAAAATCAGTCAACAGCACCGCCACTTCAGCGCGGTGCTGGGTGCCGTGGTTGATCATATGCACCAGCCCCTGCCAGAGAATGGTTTCCATGGGCTGGCCCTTCAGGTTTTTATAAGCAAAGGCGCGCTGCAAATCCGCATCGCTCAAGCCCGCCAGCCAGGCACGCATCTTGCCTTCTTCCACTAGCCAGGCAGCGCGTAAAACGCCCAGGTCGGGATACTCATCCCCACTCAGGGCGCTAGGTGAGAGACCTTCCTGGGCGCGCTTGCGCCATGCGCTTTCTGCGCCGAAAGCGTGCACCAGCGTGCCGCGCACCCCGCCAAAACTGAGGTTACCCGCTGCGTTGAATTGTTCAAGCGTCAGGCGCGCGGCTGCATTCAGGATGCGCGCGTTCGCCCAGTAGTTGTAATCCATCAAAGTTCGCAGATCGGAAATATTCATAGCGACCAACTCCGTTTTTTATAAATTTAAATAACCGCTAAAGATGTGGGCTCAGCTTGCTGACCAGCTTATCCTTGGGCATATAGCCGGTGCTGCGTTCCACCAATTTCCCATCCTTAAATAGCATCACGGTCGGAATCCCCATGATGCCGAACTGCATCAGTACATTCGGATTCTGGTCAGCATCACATTTAACAACTTTTACCCTGCCGTCCCAGTCCTCGGCCAGCTGCTTGATGATGGGATCCACCATTTTGCAAGGGCCGCACCATGTCGCGGTAAAATCCACCACTACTGGCATCGTCGCATCGAGTACTTCACTTTTAAAATTTTCTTCGGTTACATAAGAAACTTCAGTCATAACTACCTCCTATTTTTGGTAATCTTATCACGGCAAAGTAAGAGCCGCATAAAAATTTAATCTTAAATCTGCACGCTGTTTAAAAATTGCTTCCGTTTCATCTGCAATTCTCAATATGGTTTTAGATGTATACAAATAGCCACCTTGGCTCAGCTTATGGAAGCGAAATAGCCATTTTCATCCAGTATTTCTCATTTTCTTGCCTCAAAATGATGTCGAATAGCGCAAGCAGGAGGGGCTGACAGCTTGAGAGACTGGGGAGCCTGGCTCCCCAGTCTCTCAAAAATAGATTTTCCCCTTTCCCGCACAACCCGCACGACGAAAAATTATTCTTGCCAGCGGGAAAGGGGGCAGGGGGATAGGGCGCAAGTACCACCGCAATCATACAAATATCCAAATTAAAAATTGCTTCCGTTTCTTGCTTGCCATTTTCACCCGAATCCGTTTATAATATTTTCCTGCCCAGGGCGGGTAGCTCAGTTGGTTAGAGCATTGCGTTGACATCGCAAAGGTCGTAGGTTCGAGTCCTATTCCGCCCACACAATTCCATCACTGCCATGACCGGGACGAGTAAGCGGTTCAAGAGCTGACAGGGAGAACAGGCCAATGACTGAAAGCCTGTTCCAGCCAATACCGCCCAAAACCACCCGCGAGCGCGACCCTGAAATCTGCGGAGAGTAAGGCGAACGGTTGGCCCCGTTATAGGCTCCAAGAGATGCCGTTTTCTAACGGTAATCTGGGTGGAACCGCGTGAGCAAAACTCTCGCCCCAGCAATGGGCGAGAGTTTTTTTATTTTCCCCGCGTGGGGAAGGAGGTATGCCATGCCTGACGACCACACTGTCACTCTATGGCGGCCCGCTTGTCATTAGTCCTCTATCGAGGCTGTGCCGCCCGGCGGGTTCGCTGTTGATTTGGCGGCACTTAAGCCACTCGTTTAACACACAAGGAGATCAAAATGTCTCAAGAACGCTATGAAGATACGCAGCTTTACCGCATCCGTCACTCGGCCGCCCACGTCATGGCGCAGGCCGTGCTCGAGTTTTACCCGGAAACGAAGTATACGATCGGTCCGCCGGTGGAAAATGGTTTTTACTACGATTTTGACCTGCCCCAGTCCGTAACGCTCGAAGACCTTGAAAAAATCGAAAAGCGCATGCGCCAGATCGTCGCCGGGCAGCACAAGTTTGAGAAAAAAGTGGTTTCCGCCGAGGAAGCCCGCCAGGTATTTAAAGACCAGCCCTATAAACTGGAACTGATCGATGGGCTGGAAAAGGGCGGTCTGGACGAATACGGCAACCCGCTCAATGAAAAGCCCGAAATTTCGCTCTACCAGAGCGACACGTTCACCGATCTCTGCCGCGGCCCTCACGTGGAAAATACCAAGCAGATCAACCCGTCCGCCTTCAAGCTCACCTCCATCGCCGGAGCCTATTGGCGCGGCGATGAAAAGAACAAGATGCTGACGCGCATCTACGGCACCGCCTGGGAAAAGCCCGACGAGTTAAAACAATACCTGCAAATGCTCGAAGAAGCCAAAAAGCGCGATCACCGCAAGCTCGGCAAGGAACTCGACATCTTTTTCTTCGATGACGAAGTCGGCCCAGGTCTGCCGTTATGGATGCCCAACGGCGGCATCATGATCGAAGAGCTTGAAAAACTCGCCAAGGAAATGGAAGACAAGGCCGGTTACAGCCGGGTGCGCACGCCCAACCTGACCAAGGAAGACCTCTTTATTCGCTCTGGC
>JBBRWF010000637.1:0-2759 GCA_038249405.1 Anaerolineales bacterium | reverse complement strand
TGATTATCCAGTTTATCTTTCAGATCAGTGAAGGATATCGGCAGGGTGTTATTCTCGGTTATGGGTTTGGGATTTTTAGTGAATATCATCGTTGCTCATAATATGCCCGCAGGCTTTCACCCGCCGGCTAACTCCTTCTTTTCAATCATGATTAATACGTTTATCATACAACAAACACTCCCCAGCCGCCATCCATCGGCTGGGGAGTGTTTATCTCCGCCACTTGGGGGAAATGCGAAATGATTCAGGAAACAATACGGTGACGCAGCGCAAGCGACACAGCTTCTGTGCGGCTGGCAACGCTTGCCCCGTCAGTTGGAATATGATATAGGCTAAGCCTACTCTAGCGGCACCAGATCCAACCCGATCAGCACACGCTCGGTATTGGAGAGATCACCGATGATCTTGCGGATCGGTTCCGGCAGCCGCCGCACCAGAGTTGGCACAGCCAGGATCTGGTCACCGCCCGCCAGTTGTGGATTTTTCAACAGATCCACCACCTGGATTTGGTAGCGACCCTCCAGATATTCCTCGCAGATTTTCTTGAGGTTGGCAAGCGCCGTCATGGAGCTGGGTGTTTGGCCGGAAACGTACAAGCGCAGGATGTAGGTATCCAATTTCCCCTTGGCTGGGTCCGGTTTCATTTTGAGGATCCTTTGCGCTTGTTCGGTATCTTATCCGCTTTGCGGCTCAGCCCCATATCCACACGTTCCTGCACCAGTTGCGCTTCCTGCGCTTGTTCCTGACCGATGATCTTCAGCAACCCGACTTCCTGCACCGCGAACTCGGCACGCATGGCTGCGATCTGCACTTCCAACGTCTTGCGCATGAGTTCCAGTTCGATCTGCCGGCGCTCAACTTCCTGCTGACGCGATGACTGGGAGGCTTGCTCTTGCGCCTCTTGCGCCAGCCGCGCCGAACCTGTCAATACGCCGCTCGGGCCGACGTACACATCCCGTAATTCCACGCCGTGATCGGTCAGCAGGAACTCGCGGATCTGATTCGAATGCGCCATGCCGCGCGATTTCAGGATGTACATGCCGCGATTGCGTTCACCGCCAACCTCGATGTCGCGCAGTAGCAGCCAGGTGTCGATCAGGGACGCAATGTGAATCTGGCTATGTTCAGGTACTGCGCCGCTCAGGATCAAACTGGTGAATAATGTAGTGCAATTATTCATCTTCAGTAAATCCATCAGCTGCATCACCATTCCTTTGATTTCACGCTCATTGTTTCCGATAAGGAAACTGGTCAAAGGGTCGATGATCACAACCTGCGGTTTGAAGGATTTGATCGCCTTGGCGATTGTCGTCACATGCATTTCAAGGCCCGCAGAAGAAGGGCGGTTTGCCTGAAACTGGAGCAGACCTTTCTTGACCCACTTCTCAAGGTCAAGCCCGATGGAACGCATATTGCGTATGATCTGGCTGGGAGATTCCTCGAAACAAAAATAGAGGGCGCGCTCGCCGCGACTGCATGCTGCTACTGCGAAAAGGACAGCGAGGCTGGTTTTGCCGGTGCCTGCCGTGCCAGAGACCAGCACGCCGCTGCCGCGAAAATAGCCCGCACCGCCCAACATGGCATCGAGCCGCGGAACGCCGCTTGGGATTCGACTTATGGGAGCTGTTTGTTGTAAACCAAGCGACGTGATGGGCAGCACCGAAATTCCATCTTCGTCAATTAGAAATGGATATTCATTCGTCCCATGCGTCGAGCCGCGGTACTTGACCACACGCAAGCGCCGTGAAGAGACCTGGTCGCTTACGCGATGGTCGAGCACGATGACACAGTCGGAGACGTATTCTTCCAAGCCCTGGCGTGTCAGCCTTCCATCGCCGCGCTCACCGGTAATGATGGCAGTCACCCCTTTTTCTTTCAGCCAGCGAAACAGGCGGCGTAGTTCCGCCCGCAGGATGTGCGGACTGGACAAGCTGAAAAATAGCGACTCGACCGTATCCAGTACCACGCGCTTGGCGCCGATCGAGTCAATGGCATGACCAAGGCGGATGAACAATCCATCCAAATTGAACTCGCCGGACGCTTCCACTTTACTATCACCGAGGTACACAAACTCCAGAGCGATCTTTTTGCGCGCGATCAGGTCTTTCAAGTCGAAACCGAGCGATTTGACATTTTTGGTCAGGTCTTCGGTGGTCTCTTCGAAAGCCATAAAGACGCCCGGCTCGTTGAACTGGGTTGCACCGCGCACCAGAAACTCCATTGCAAGGAGAGTCTTGCCACAGCCCGCTCCGCCACAGATCAGCGTCGGCCGGCCTTTGGGCAATCCGCCGCCAGTGATTTCATCCAACCCCCGGATGCCGGTCGGTGATTTGGGTAGTTGCGTTCTTGATTTTGCCATCGTTTAACTCTCCATTTGCTAGGATTTATAATACGGAACGTCCCGAAGGTTGTCGCAATTTAGGCTTGCCGCCCACTAAACCTCACCTGCACTTGCGTGCGGCGCAAGTGTCGGGGACTACAGTGGCTGGGCAGTGCCAGGGAGTGTCGCGACGGTGGAAGGCGTAGTTATTTACTGATGTTACGCGCTCAACCGTGATTCCCTGAGCGACAGCGAAGGGTCTCTGATTTCAAGAGTAGAGGCCCTTCGCTGTCGCTCAGGGCGACATGAAAAAGGGAGATTGAGCGAAAGTCCTGTTGGTAATTGGGGATTGGCATGTGACGATAGTACTACGCGCTAATCACCTCATTCATGTTATATTCCCAAATGGGCAGGTACCGAGGCAAACAACCTTGCCATT
>JBBRWF010000636.1:0-2760 GCA_038249405.1 Anaerolineales bacterium | reverse complement strand
TTCCCTCCATTCTCCGTCGGTGAATGCGGTCGCATGGGTGGCATCAACCGTCGTGAAATCGGCCACGGATCGCTCGCTGAGCGCTCCATCGAGCCGGTCATCCCGCCGGAAGACGTCTTCCCATACGCCATGCGCGTTTCCTCCGATGTGATGGAATCCAACGGCTCCACTTCGATGCCTAAAATTGTTTTGCCGCTGGCCTTTGTGATGTTGATCTGGCAGGGGCTGGGGGCAGGCTTAACGGCCAACCCCTGGCAAAGCATGATTGCCAAGATCGTCCCGGCTGAATCACATGGGACCTTTTTTGGGGCGCAGGCAGCCGTTGCCAATATTCTGATCAGCTTTTCAGCAGTAGGGGCTGGTTACATGCTGGATGTATTAAAAAGCCCGCTCGATTTTGCTTTGTGCTTCCTGCTAACCAGTCTGGCGATGGGCGGCTCTTATTTTTTCCTGGCGCTTACCCGCGAACCGGAAGATACCGAAAAAATCATGCTGCCCGAAGATCACAATTTTTGGAAAAGCGCACAGGCCATCCTGCGCAGGGATGCCAACTTTCGCTGGTTCCTGGCCTTCCGGGTTGTTTACCAGTTTGCCACCATGGGGTTCGCTTTCTACATTGTGTATGGTTTGCGCGCATTTAATATGGATGCGCTGACTGCCGGATACTTAACCGCGGCCCTGACCATTGCACAGACCGTTGCGAATGTAGGCATGGGCTGGCTGGCAGACCGGCTCGGACACCGCTCAATGCTGATTGCCGGAGCGTTTGCAGTGGCGTTGAGTTCACTGGCAGCCTGGGCCGCGCCCAGCATTGCCTGGCTGTACCTGGTTTTTGTGCTTTCGGCGCTGGCAAATGTGTCTTACTGGACCATCGGCATGGCCATGACGGTGCGCTTTGGCAGCGAGTCTGAGCGGCCGGTTTATATAGGGCTTTCAAACACATTAATTGCGCCTGCCACGATCCTGGCCCCCATTTTGGGAGGCTGGATCGCGGATGTTTCGGGGTACCACACCACGTTTGCCCTGTCTGCGCTGGGCGGGCTGGTGACAGCTGCGCTGCTGGTCTTTTTTGTCAAGGACCCGCAGACAGTGCTCGAACTCAAGGCTGAACAGACCAGTCAGTGACCATCACAACAACTTCCAAAAGCAACGGGCTTTGCAATCCTAAAACGAGATCTGGTTTTCTAATCAGGAGCAGATATGACACTTGTACAGGAAAAAGTAACGCAGGCGATTGAGATCCTGCAAGAAAAAGAAACGGATTTGTGGTTGACCTTTGTGCGCGAGACTTCCGGGGTGCGTGACCCGATCTTGAATTTCATCCTGGGCCCGGGCGACCTGACCTGGGAGAGCGCATTGATGCTGACCCGCAGCGGGGAACGCATCGCCATCATCGGCAGCCTGGAAGCCGAAGCCGTGGAACGCCTGAGTGTGTACGATACCATTATCACCTATGACAAAGCGGTTAGCCAGCCTTTGCGCGAAACATTGGCGCGCCTCAACCCGGGCCAGATTGCCGTTAACTTCAGCCCCAACAATGTGCATGCCGATGGATTGACGCACGCCATGTTTTTGAAACTGGAAAAATACCTGGATGGCACGCCCTACGCCAGCCGCCTTATCAGCGCAGAAGGGATCATCTCGGCCATGCGCGGGCGGAAAACCGGCGCGGAAATCGAGAAGATCCGGCGCGCGGTACTGATCACCGAAGATATTTTCGCGCAGACCTATAAAATCATCCGCCCTGGCATGAGCGAAAAAGAAATCGCGGCCTTTATGCAATCACTCATCCTCGAAAAGGGCGTGGGCTACGCCTGGCCGCCCGAAAGCAACCCGGCAGTCAACAGCGGTCCAGACTCGCCTGTCGGACATTCCGGGCCGACAGATATAAAAATCCAACCCGGGCATCTGCTGCATTTTGATTTTGGGGTGAAATTCGAGGAGTACTGCTCAGACATCCAGCGCATGGTCTACATCCTGGGCCCGGGCGAAACGGATGCCCCCTCAGAAGTCAAACACGGCTTCGCCACCGTGCGAGCAGCGATCGAAAACCTGCGCCGCGCCCTGAAGCCCGGCGTGGTGGGCGCAGACATGGATGAAATCGCGCGCAAGACGATCTTGCAAGCCGGTTACCCGGAGTATATGTATGGAACCGGTCACCAGTTGGGACGCGTGGCGCACGATGGCGGCGCAATTCTGGGGCCGCGCTGGGAAAAATATGGCGATTTGCCCAACCAGCGCATCGAGACCGGCAACGTCTTCACGATTGAACCGGGGCTGGCTGTGCCTGGATATGGCTATGTTGGCCTGGAAGAAGATGTACTTGTAGGCACAAATGGCGCGGAATACCTGGGCGCGCCGCAGGAAGAATTGATTTTGCTCAGATAAACCTAAAAAATACCCCCAAATGGGTGCAAAAAATCACTGGACTGTAATCGCTGTTTTGTGCTACTATATTTGATGGATACGGCAGATTGTGCAATAAAATGCAATGTGCTAAAATGAAGGTTTGGTTGTCCAGACAAAAAAGCGCCGTATCAAAGATCGTTCGGACAATTCCCACTCATTTCTCTATGGAGGAGAAAAATATGCGTCACATGTTCAAACTCTCGATGTTGTTGGCCATCTTTGTGATGGTGCTCTCCGCTTGCGGCCCGGCTGCAACGGCAACCCAGGCAGCCCCCGCTGCCACCGAAGCCCCCGCCGCGACCATGGCACCCGTCGCCACTGATGCCCCGGCAGCCCCCGCTGCCACCGAAG
>JBBRWF010000635.1:0-2762 GCA_038249405.1 Anaerolineales bacterium | reverse complement strand
GGTTGAAGACGATCTAGAAAATAACAGGTTAGAGCAGGCATTAAGCGAATGCGAACGTGCAATTCAACTGAAACCTGATTTTGCAATTGCATATCATTATCGCGGGAAAATTTACGCTGAGATGGGACAGCCTGAAAACGCGCTAGTAAATTATCAAAAAGCCATTGAACTTGACCCGGAATTCCAAGATGCTTGGGAAAATATGTTAAGTGTTGAGTTGGAACTCGAAGAAAAATTTGAAGAATCTACCGCTAAACACCATCTTGACCAGGCGATCGAATATATTAATAACGATGAGCCTGAAAAAGCATTCGCAGAGTGTGAAGCAGCAAAACCGTATCTGCCAGGCATCGCAATTGCCTACAACTACCTTGGCTTAATTTTACAAACGTTAAATCAGTTAGAGCTTGCAATTGATTCATATCGAAAAGCCATACAACTTAACCCGCGATTTTATGCCGCTCGCAGCAATCTCGCCAGCGCAAGGGTAAGTTGGGAAGAAGAGCAGTATCATTTGTTTTCAAATTTGAGTCCGATTGACACAGAAGAAACCGGTGTGGAATTTGACGAATCGAAAATTCCAGAAAGCGACGAACCATTACCACAATGGCTTTATATGGATGAAAAAGCTTTCCTGCTCGTTGGATGGCCCGGTCATCGCACTCGCCAAGGACGCAGCGGGTACGACCCGCTTGAAAGTGATTTTGAACTTGCTCGTATGGAAGGGGTGATGATTCATCTGCTTTTAGCGCGCAAATTTAGAACACGAAACCCCATCTATCTACTACTGATGGCTTTTGTGGGTGTTGTATATTTCTTCTTTGGCATATTGCCATTTATGGTAGGAGATTTAAGCGGGATTTTTGCAGGGATCACTTCCATCCCGTACTCGATGATTGGGTTATTGTTATTGGTAAACGTATATTTGAGTTTACAGTTTAAAAAACCTGCTGAATACGAGGAGAATGGGTATCCATTTTTCTAGGCAGAAGAGTCCTCTACAATCCAAACCACGCCTGATACCGCGAGCACCGGCCAAGCGATGGATTAAATTGCTATTCATACGGCTGAAATCCATACAACAAAACCCTGCAACTCTTGTACGGCCTGGGCGCGGTTGGAGTGGCCGAGCTGTTGGGCGCGCGCATGCGCGGGGCAAACATGCCGGCAGGGCATTGATAAGACATCACCACAGAGCCACAGAGAACACAAAGGATATTTTATTTGGACATTGCCGCCGGATGATAGCGATTTTTCTACCCGCTGGCAGTTTATAAAAAGCCAATTCACCCGTAATTGGTGGCCAGGGGGATCGAGAGCGAATCCATTTCACGCCAGAAAAAGGGAGAGGTCGACATATGGCAAAGGCATTTTTGGGAACATCTGATCCGGAATGAGATCGATTTGTCCAATCATGTCGAATATATTCATTACAATCCCGTAAAACATGGCTTGGTGAACTCACCGGCGGAATGGAATTACTCAAGTTTCGGGAAATATGTGCGGGATGGATTTTATTCGTTGGATTGGGGCGCAGACGTGTTGGAGCGCGTCACCTGGACCGGCAAATTATCCGCCTGAACGTTGCGCGCCGCGCCAGAACGGCCGATTGATGGGGCGCGCCAAAAAATATACCCCATGAAAAGCAAAGATCTTCGCTAACTGCTCGGAAAGTCACATAACTGCTGTGGTTTTACCCCGGTTTTGGCAATCGATTGGCAAACCCATTGATTATAGTTAATCTACCTGAGTACGGCCCAAGCAGAAAATGCACCCGCTTCATCCGTCTCAAAACAATCCGCCGAATAATCTTTTTCAATTCATGCTCGTCTCCAAAGGAAAACCGGATGAAAAAAAATTGGTTCTTTTACAAACCTTTGCTCGCCGGGCTGGCCCTGGCCCTAATCCTGGTTGGGAGCTTTTCCACCCCCCAGGCGGCGCGGGCGGCCAGTCCCTGCTCTGTATCCAACTTGCACGCGGGACCCATCACGGCTGACGAAACCTGGTGCGCGGGTACACATTACATCATGACTGACAATCATCCTGCCACCGAAGTTGTGGTTGCGCCGGGAGTTACCCTCACCATCAACCCTGGTGTTACGGTTAGCTCGGATAAAGACCATACTGGGAAGTATCTGATCGTCCAGGGACATCTGGATATTAATGGAACGGCGACCCAACCCGTGTTGTTGACCGCAGATTGGACCCCGAATGCGTCTGCTCCATGGGGTGGATTGTATTTCGACGGTGGCAGCGGTACGATCAACTATGCCACCATCGAAAGAGCCGGATATGGCTGGTTTGAGGGTGGTAGTTTTTCAGCTCAAGCGGTGCTGGTCAAGGACACGCCGGCCGGCAAGCAAGTGACGATCAGCAACTCGACCCTGCGCAACAGCAACCAAATGGGATTGTATGTCTCCAACGGTACGGTGAATGTGACCAATTCCACATTTAGCGGCCATAAATATCCAATCTACATTGACGGCGCCGCTTCGGCCGTGACGTATTCTGGCAACAATTTTTCCGGCAACGCCTATCCGTTCTATCAAAACTTTAGCTATACCGTCCAGGAAGACTCGATTTTTATCGGGCAAGGTGCGCTGACGGGGCATGATTTCAGCCTGCCGGCCCAAACCGGGCTGGATGCCTATGTCTTTTTAGATGGCGCCACCATTCCCGCCGGGCGGACGATGACCGTCGAGCCCGGGGTGACGCTGCGTACTGGCCTTAATGTACCGGGTGGTGGTCTGATCATCAAAGGC
>JBBRWF010000634.1:0-2767 GCA_038249405.1 Anaerolineales bacterium | reverse complement strand
GTTGGTTGTAAGATTCACCAGACATACTCAATGCTTTCTTATTGCCATCCACAAGATTGACGAGATCTGCCCGAAAGAGGATGCTGCAGGATTAACCTTGCTTATCAGTCCATTTCTCTCTCGTATGCAGAAACGTGCTTGACTTTTGCTAGGCAGAAAAGTAAAATATAGCTAGACAGACTAGATAGAAAGGAGTGAGTATGAATGAAACTTGGCAAATCCAGGACGCAAAAAATAAATTGAGCGAGGTGATCGCGCGCGCCTTGAAACAAGGTCCGCAACTGATCACGAAACGTGGCGAGAAAACCGTGGTGGTTATTTCGTATGCGGAATACGAAAACCTGCGCAAATCCCAGGGGAAACTCTCCGAATTCTTTCATGCCTCTCCTTTAGCCGGGCTTGAGCTGCTTCGTGACAAGTCCTTGCCGCGCAAGGGCTTCGAACTGTGAAATATCTGCTTGACACGTGCGTCATCTCGGAACTTGTCGCCAAACATCCGAATCCGCAAGTTGTGGACTTCGTTGATGCATTGGATTCTGACAGTGTTTATTTGAGCGTGATCACCATTGGCGAAATTGCCAAAGGTGTTGAAAAATTGCCCAAATCAAAACGAAAGCAAGATCTGCACTCGTGGCTCAAGGAAGATCTATTGGTACGCTTTAGTGGAAGGATCATTCCATTATATCCGGAAGTCTTGATGCAATGGGGAGTTCTGTTTGCACGCCTTGAAGCAACAGGAATCACCTTACCCGCAATCGACTCTCTGATTGCCGCGACAACATTAACTCATAAATTAACGCTGGTCACGCGGAATGTGGATGATTTCAGCGGTACAGGTATAGAGATAGTAAACCCCTGGGAGTAAAATTAACGAACCTACAGCGTCACCACAATCATTGTGGCGCGGTGCACATCTGGTATACGGGTATAAATTCAGACCGGCAGTGATACATACCACAATTTAGCCCCCTGACTGTCTAAGAAGTGTATTCGTGTAATTTTTCCGGCACCTGGGTAGAAAAGCTCTGGTTAGGGGTGCAACCATCTGGAAGATGAGTAATGTATCTTTCGGCCAGATTTTGCATTGTCTTTGCTGGATCGCGATGGAGGCGAGCTAGAAATTGGCGAGGAGCTTCTGCCAGTGCTTGTTGCTTGCGCTGTTTTCGATAATCTTCAACAGGTACAAGGCGGAGTTGATCCAGAAGTTGTTCTTCACTTTCAGCAAAAAAGCGGATCTGATAATGTCCAAAATCACGTAATGGCTGGGTAGATTTGCGCCCGCTAATGCGCCTTTGATTACAACGCAAGCGTCCGAACAGACTTTCAATCTTGAGATTGTCCTGGGGCAAGCCGGGGATATCGAAGCAGTGTAGTAGATCATCGCCAAATAAATCCCAACGCTTTCGTAACCCACTGTAAAGTGCCAGAGGAACCACCTGTCCGAGAGCAGCGATTTCAAAATTTTGCAGTAGTTGTTCCATTTCCTGTTTGACTTCGTGACGGGTCGGTGCTGGTGCTCCTACGTGCGATCTTGGCGGGTAGCGTAAACAAGCCGCAATGCGCAGAAACCAGGTGTTGGTTTTGTCGATTGTTTCAGCCAACTGGCGGTTATTCTGCAAAGTTCGGTCGACCTGTCGGATCAAGCGGCTAAAGTATGCATTTTCGGCCACTGGCATGATATGCAAAGCTTGGGCAATACTTTCCAGTTGCCGGTAGCCCTTCAGTCCGCCCCAGTAGAAAGGTTTTCGCGTGGCCCGATTCACGGCGTCACGAATGGCCATGCGAAATTGCTCTTTAATCTCCTTCAGTTCTTTGGCACTCTCCGCTTCCCTATGATCGGTTGAACTCAAAAAAAAGAGCTGTCATCGAGAAAATCTGTGGTTTTGGGCAACCCACCCAAATCCACGCGCATCTGCTTCCGCAATTCGGTATCATTTTCAAGCACTTCGTCGGCCAGATTACCCAAGAAATGCTCCTGGCAACGCTGACGAGGTGAGTTTGGCCAAACAGCTCGCAAGGCTGCTATGATCCGTTCTTCACCGTCGGAAACGCTTGCTAAAACTGGGTAACTTTCGTATGTCTTAAGCCAGGCTATCAAGTCCGTCTCATTGGGTGGATCCAATTGAATCGCAGATACAACCGTCCCGCTCAAAATTTCATAGAGTACATACAACAGGCTGCCATGTCCTTCCGGTTGCAAGGCATCCACACCAAAAATCAGGCCGCCGTGTTTCTCAACAATTTCATCCAGCTTCTTCCGTATCACTGCACTGGTCGCTCCCAACAAAGCCAAATATTGTCGATATAACTTGCCAACATTACGCTCGTTGATTTCAATGCCTTTTTGATTCAATTCCCGCTGTATCTCAACCAATTGGCGCTGATCATGCTCATGCCTCCAGCCGATATACGCCAGCACATCCAATCCATAGGTGCTGCTCGGCAAGCTCAACAACAATACTTGGCTGGCGTAGTAACGTGTTCCGCAATGGGAACACTCCGCATTTGTGCACATTTTGGCTCGTCCTGCCAAAAATAGCGGACCTTTCATCGTTTGGATCGTTTTCCGTACATGCCAGTTGGGCCGCAGCTTAAGTTCAGCACCACAATGTATGCAAGCATTCAGCTCACTGACATATATCTGCCGCTTTGCTTCAGGATATTTTCGCTGAGGGCGGTGGCGCGGTCGTTTCTCCATATTGGCTGTCTCCTGGGCTGTACGAGCTTTCTTCTCCCGCTATTCTACCGCACGTCTCCATATAACACC
>JBBRWF010000633.1:0-2769 GCA_038249405.1 Anaerolineales bacterium | reverse complement strand
GTACTGCGCGGGTCGTTGGGAAAGGTATCCCGCACGATCTTGCGTTTGTGCAGGTAGGACGCGCCACCCAAAAATGCGTCGTAAAACTCCCACAACCGGGGCTGTAAGCAGAAGGATTCGTAGGCGGCCGAGCGCACAAATTCCATGAGCAGTTTTTGGTGCAGCCCGGTGGTGTCTGGCTTTCCCGAGAAAAGGGCCAGCTGCAAATCAGTGTCCGGCTCGACGATGCCGGTGGGTTGCATCAGTTCGAAATAACGCCGGCGCAAGTTCAGCACCCCTTCGCGCTTGAGAAAACCCTTCAGCCACAAATAGCCCTGTGCATGCAATTGGTCGCGCAAGGCGGGCAGGGGGCGCGCCGGATCGGTAGGCACCAGCCGGCCCAGTCGGTTCGGTGCGGTAGAGAGGGTGTAACCGTTGCTAACGAGTTGGATGGGATGGGCTGTTTGCATGAGGGTAAACCTGGGTGTATATACCTGCGCACGCGATTTGGATTAAGACCTACTTCCCGCTGTAATACACAAACCGGCCAGACAGGCGGAAGAACAACAGCGTCAGGACGAGAATGATGACAAATAGCACCCACGCCTGCGCCGATGCATAACCGATCTTGAAATAATTGAACGCGGTCTGCCACAGATAGATCGACATCATCAACGTCGAGTCGGCGGGCCGGCCACTGCCGCCGGTCATCACGTAGGCCTGGGTGAAGTATTGCGAGGCTCCGATCAATCCAGTGATCAGATTGAACAGGATCACAGGGCTGATCATCGGTATCGTCACATTCCAGAACTGTTGCACCCGGCCAGCACCGTCCAGTTGGGCGGCTTCGACCAATTCACGCGGCACATCCTGCAAGGCCGCCAGATAGATCAGCACAGCGCTGCCCACGCCCCACAAACTCATGATGATGAGCGCGGGCTTGGCCCACTCCGGGCTGCCCAGCCACCCAGGACCGTTGATGCCGATGGCGTTGAGCAGATAGTTGATGATGCCGGCGCGCGGGTTGAACATCCATTGCCATACGATGGCGGTAGCCACGACCGGTAGGATGCTGGGCAGATAAAAGATGGTGCGAAACACAGGCCGGGCGCGGGTCTTGGTGTTTAGCAGTAATGCCAGCAAAATGCCGACAATAATGCCCAGCGGCACGGCGAAGAGCGCGTAATACGCGGTGTTGCCCAGTGAGGTGAGAAAGCGTGGATCGGCCAACAAATTCTCATAATTCGCCAGCCCAATGAAGCGGGGTGTGCCCAGAATGGGAAAGAATGTGAAGCTGTAGTACAACGACGCGAAAAGTGGATACACCTGAAAAGCCAGAAAACCGATAATCCAGGGCGAGATGAACGACAGACCCACCAGGATAGAGCGTCGTTGTTGTGGCGACAGCCGGCGTGCGCGCCCACTCGAGGTAAGCGTATTTGCGTGTTGCATGGATTGCCTTGGTTAGCCCTTGATCCCCGTCATTTTGATCCCTTCGATGAAGGTGCGTTGGGTGAAGAAGAACAGCACAATGATGGGCGCAACGCTCATGAATGTAGCTGCCATGATCCAGGCAAAGTTGGAGGGCCCAAAGCTCGATTGCATGTTGGCGATGCCGAGCGCAATCGTGAGTTTGGCTTTGTCGCTGACATAGATGAGCGGCCCAAAGAAATCATTCCAGCTTCCGATGAACTGGAACAGCGCGACCACGGCCAGCGCGGGTCGGCAGAGCGGCAGCACTACCTGGGCAAAAATACGCCACTCGTTTGCACCATCCATCCGAGCCGCGTCCAGCAGTTCATCGGGCAGTTGCATCATGAACTGGCGCAGCAGAAAAATGTAGAAGGCGTTGCCCAGAAAGGTGGGCACAATCAGGGGTGCATAGGTGTTGAGCCAGCCAATATTGCGAAAGGTGACGTAGAGCGGGATGAAGGTGATGAATGAGGGCAGGATGAGCGTGGCCAGCACGATGCCAAAGATGGCGTCGCGGCCAGGCCAGCGCACCTTGCCGAAGCCATAACCGATCAGCGTGTTGGAGATGAGTGCGCCGATGACGGATGGAATGGTGACCAACAGCGTGTTGACGACATATTGGCCGAACTGCGCACGCTCGAATGCAGTGATGTAGTTGTCCCAACGGATTGGATTTGGAATCCAAATGGGCGGCCACACCATCAGTTCATCTGGACTCTTGAGCGAGGTCGAGATCATCCAAAAGAGTGGGATGAGAAAAAACGCGGACAGCGTGATCAATACCGCATATTTCAGAAGGCTGCCCAGCACCGCCGTGGCGCGCGTTTTGGGGACACGGTTGCCAACCTGCCGGGTGGCCATGATGCTGGAACTGGTCTGTGTTGTAGAAGACATGCGGCGTGCGCTTGGATTTAATGTGTGCAAAGGACTTGCACACATGATGGGCTCCTGTGCCAGGTTGGACTGGGTGGACTCATCAAAGCATTCAACTTATGGTCGGAGCCATGGAGCCGAGCGCTCCGACCACAAGTTGAAAGGCCAGAATTTTTGGATGTTTGGACGATGGAATTAATTACCTGGGTTTTGCTTATACCAGTTATCCAATTCCGTCTGGGCTGTTTTGGTGGCGAAATCCAGGGCTTCCTTGGGTGTCTTCTGCCCCAGGCGGGCCTTTTCCCATTCAGCGCTGTTGACATCGTTGTAGGACGCGCTGGTTGGAATTTTGGCCGGATATAAATACTGATCGGAGTTGAACAGATCAGCCAGGAAGATGTCCTGATAGCCCGGGCACTGGCTCGACACCTTTTCTTTGAAAGC
>JBBRWF010000632.1:0-2772 GCA_038249405.1 Anaerolineales bacterium | reverse complement strand
GACAGCGGTAAACCCAATTTCGAACAAACCGGGTAGAGCAGCCGCGCCTGGCGTTAGGCCATCCAGTGCAATGGGCAAGCCATGTTCCCTGGCAGGAGCGATCAGAGTCGCAAGACGAGGCAGGACGGAACCTTCAAGAAGGTCAGGATCGGCAAGCAGCCGAGAGGATGCCAGAGCATCATCTCGGATGGAAACAAACAGTAGTCCCCGGGCAAAACGGTCACAGATTGCACGCATGACCCGGCTTTGATGTTTAACAATCAAGTCCATCAATTTTTCCAGACCTGGGTGACGCTTCAAGGCGCTGCCCAGATCGTTCTCTGAAACCACATTTAGTGCGTTTTGAACAAAGGAACTAAAGCGCACATAAACACCTACACCAGTACCTTCGGCGGCGGTGAGTAAATTTTCCAATGTACCAAGTTGAGCCGCCAGTGACGGCGGGGGATAATCATGCCTGACCCTGGCTGTCAGATCAACAGATTCAACATTATGAACCGGGCCAAGGTTCCAGAATATCTCACATGGAATGGCATCCAGACCAATTTTTTGGGCAAATTTGACAGCGTCTTCGGGCAGGATGTTAAGTCCATCGGGGGCCTGGCGAGCGGCATGTCCAAGGACATGCCCGTAAACAGCTTTACCCAACCAATGGTTATCGAGCAAAGGCAAGCGATCACTTCTTTGAAAGGAAAAGGCTTTACGCACAAGTTCCCGATTAGAACGGGCAATGACCTGGTCAGGCCCAACCCGGTGCGCTGTATTTGCGAGATGCGATGTAAAAGAGGAAGTGCTCAAAAGCTCACGGTCAGCGTCATCGAGGGGTTTCACAAGCTGAATTTCGGTGAGATCGGGGATGAGCGAATAATTCACATTTGCGCGAGCATCTGGGGACTTGAGAAAACGTCCACAGGAGTAGCGCAAGATGAGGCGAGTGGGTAAGATAACCTCACGCGAGCGGATGCTACCGCTGGCATTGATGCGGCTGAGCAATAATTGGGTGGCATTCACACCCATATCGTAGGCTGGCTGAGTGACGTTGGTCAAGAAGGGGAAACGACGCTCCATTTCAGGCATCTCATCAAAACAAACGACAGCAATATCGCCTGGAACCCTGAGCCCCAGGAGTTTAAGCTGTTCAAGCACACCGCCCGCAATTGAATTGTTGGCTGCAATAATGGCAGTGGGTTCGGCCCCATTTTCGAGGAGTTCACGCGTTAGAGCCAGACCAGAGCTTTCACGATACTCCCCGCGCAAAATAAGGCGATCATCAATCGGGATGCCCGCTTTCTGCAAAGCGAGGCAGTAACCAGTTACACGGTCTTCGGCTGTGCTAGTGGCGGTTGGGCCGGAGATGATGGCGATACGCCTGTGGCCCAGTGAAATCAAATGTTGAACAATGGCATGTGAACCTGCCACAGAATCGCAGTAGACTGAATCCCCATCCCAGTTGTAGACGCGACGATCGATCACCACGGTGGGGATTTTCATCTCTGTCAGTTGCATTAACTGGGCGCCATCCATACTATAAGGCGCCACCAGAACACCATCGACGCGCTGGCGAATAACGGAATTAAGATATTTTGTAAATTTATCCGGATTTTCATCTGTATTACAAAGAAAGACAGAATAGCCCCCACCTTGAGCCGCATCTTCTACGCCCCTGGCCACCGTGGTCCAAAATGCGCTGGTTACGTCTGGCAGGATCAATGCCAACGTAAAGGTTTGTTTTGAACGTAAACTTCGTGCCGCAAGATTGGGGATATAGCCTAATTCAAGAATAACCTTTTCCACCCTGGCCCGGGTATTGGAATTAACGTTATCCGCATCGTTAACGACACGAGAAACCGTTATTGGTGACACACCCGCATTTTTTGCGACATCGCGAATAGTGGTCATTCCTAATCCCTGGGACACGCAAATTATAAGCAAATAGATCTATGATAACGATACCATTATAAGGTTATCATAAAGCGCTTGTCAATACAATTTGCACACTATAAGGAAAAATTATAAGCGACGATTGGCAAAAAGAACTCATAAAGCCAGAAATGTGTACTGAATGGCGTTAATATTGCGTAAATTCTGCGCAATATTAACGCCATTCAGTATTGTTGGCGCTCAATTTTATGTTTAAGACAAGTTGGGTGACAAATTTACAGCCTGCGGGTTGATGAATTCACGCACACCTTCCTGAACATGTTATCGTTATCATTGAACAGAAAAATGCAGACAAGAATCCGCATCCGCTTTTATCAGTCCGCTAGTCGGCTTGAGGCGCAAAAGGCACGCCGCCAGACTCGCTCGATTGGCAGGCAGCCTCCACCAGGGACATGGTGCGGTACGCATCGTTAACCGATGTAGCCATGCTGTCACTGCTGCCTTCCACGTAGCGCTGCAAGCTGGCCATGGTACCCATGAAAGCATCCGGGAACCAGTTTCCTGGTAATGGAACCGAGATCCATTCTGGCTGTTGGCCTTCACGCAGCAGGCAATATTCCAATTGATCCGGGACACCTTTGGGGTAATCTAACATGACGCCCATTAATCCAAAAATCGCGCCTTGCGAGCCTTCCCATTTGACGTAACTTTCCTGATGTTTGGGGCCGTACTCGTGATGGTGATTGGTGGTGATAACCGAGCGCACAAAATCTCCATAATCGAGGGCATAATCACTGCTGGTGCCATCGATGCGGGAGGCCTTGGGATGCTTTACCGACTTGGCATAAATACCCTGCGGGTCGCCCAGAAAAGAGCGCATCAGGTCTATAT
>JBBRWF010000631.1:0-2777 GCA_038249405.1 Anaerolineales bacterium | reverse complement strand
TGACTTTGACGAATTTTTGCCAATCCTTTATGTTTTTTGTAAAATAAAACAGGCCCACTTGGTGTAAAAATTAACTTTGAAAACGGACCCACCCAACTCACAAATCTCCGGTACGATGAAGACCGGAGGCACACAGGAGATGAGAACGGTGGAAAACTTTGAAGACATCCGCAGAGCCTATTTTCTGAATGGGCAAAGCATCCGCGAAATTAGCCGGGATCTACATCATGGGCGGACATTGGTACGAAAGGCAATATCCCAGGCTGAACCGCCTGGTTATCAACTGGCGCAGCCAAGAGAAGCGCCGGTCATCGCACCTTACAAATTGAAGATCGATGAACTGCTTAAAGAGAGCAAGGGACTTCCCCGGAAGCAGCGCTATACGGCGCACAAAATCTTTGAACTGATCCAGAAACTGGGATACGGTGGGAGCGAAGGCAGCGTGCATAACTACGTCTGCCAGTGGAAGAAAGACCAAAAACCACGCCCCGCCTATCTGCCGCTGGAGTTTGAACCGGGGCAGGATGCCCAGGTGGATTGGGGCGAAGCGCAGGTCGAGATCGGCGGAGTACGGATGGTCGTCCAGTTTTTTGTGATGCGGCTGAACTACTCGAAAGCCCGGTTTGTGATGGCCTTTCCGTTTCAAAAACAGGAAGCCTTCTTCGAAGGGCATGTCCAAGGCTTTCACTTTTATGGGGGTGTGGCGCGGCGGATCGCCTATGACAATCTAAAAACCGCCGTGTTTCGCGTGCTGGAAGGTCACAACCGGCAGGAACAGACCGCCTTCACCGCTTTCCGCAGTTATTACCTGTTCGAGAGCCGCTACTGCACCCCAGCTCAAGGCCATGAAAAAGGCGGGGTGGAAAGCGATGTGGGCTACGTGCAGCGCAATTTTTTCTCGCCCATCCCGCAGGTCGCCAGCTTTGCCGCCCTGAACGAGCTGCTCTGGCAGATGTGCCTGGATAACCTTCAGCGCAAGGTGCGCGGGCAGGATGAACCGGTCGCCGATCTATGGCGCAGCGAGCGGGAGCTTTTGCTGCCGCTGCCCGCCAAAGATTACCTGGCCTGCACCCTGCACGTCGCGAAGGTCAATCCATACAGCCAGGTGGTCTTCGAAACCAACCGCTATTCCGTCCCGACCGCCTACGTGGGCAAGCAATTGGTGTTGCGCGCCTTTCCTTTCCGGGTGGAGCTGCTCAGTCTGGACAAAATGGTAACCACCCATCTGCGCTGTTTTGAACGGGAAAAGGATATTCTTATTCCGCAGCACTACCTGGATCTGCTGGCACAGCGACCCGGAGCGTTTGAACATGCCCTCCCCATGCGGCGCTGGAGCAAACAGTGGCCGCCAGCCTACGACCGGCTGCTGGCGGAACTGCGCCAAAGGTTACCCGATGGTCGGGGCATCCGCGAATTTGTCGCTGTTCTCAAGCTGCACCAGGATTATCCGACCGAGCAGGTGGAAAAAGCGGTTAGCCAGGCCGTGGCGATGGGCGCGGCTCATCTGGATGGGGTGCGGTTGTGCTTGCGCCAGTTGCAAGATGTTTCGCAAGCGCCGATCCCCATTGAATTGTCGCGTCCGGAACTGGCCGCGCTGGGCAGCCAGCCCATCCGCCTGGAGCAGTACAACCAACTCCTGGGCGTGAGGTGAAGCGATGGAATCGAACCCGCTCTTAGATACCTATCTGCGCCAGCTTCGCCTGCCATCTTTTCTGAAGCAGTACGCCCAGTTCGCTTCGGATGCAGCACGCAATAACGAGGATTACGTCCGTTTTTTACTGGCTTTGGCCGAACTGGAGGTGAATCAACGCGAGCAGAATGTTCTCAAGAAACGGATCAGGGCAGCGCATTTCCCGGTGACCAAGGAACTGGCTGACTTTGACTTCTCCGCCGTGCCGCTGCTCAACAAAGCGCAACTGCTGGATTATGCTCGCGGCGAGTATATCCAGAAACGGGAATCCTTGATTTTCATTGGGAATCCGGGACTAGGAAAAACCCACCTGGCGACCAGTCTGGCCTTAGCCGCCTGCCGCCAGGGACGTCGGGTGCGGTTCTGGACGGCGGCCGGGTTGGTAAACGAGCTGCTCCAGGCTCAGGATGAACACCGCCTGCACCGGGTGATTGGGGCGGCCCTCAAGCTGGATCTGGTCGTTTTGGATGAGTTGGGGTTTATCCCGTTTTCCGCCAACGGCGCACAGGTGCTATTTACTTTCTGCTCGGAATTGTATGAGCGCCTGGCTTTGATCGTGACCACCAACCTCAAATTTGCCGATTGGATACAGATCTTTGGGGATGAACGCCTGACTGCTGCGCTGCTCGACCGCCTGACCCACCATGCCCACATTGTGGAATTACTCGGCGAGTCGTTCCGCTTTCGCCAGCGGATGAAAGCAGGCTAAAAAGCTGTGGAGAATGTGGACGGGAAAAGCACCGCCCACTTTCCCCACAGCCCAGAAACTACTACGGCGTCTCAGGTGGGCCTGTTTTCGTCGTTAAAATGGGATCGTTTTGGAAATTAATTTTAATGTGTCGAATCGGAAAGTGGGTGCGTTTTCGTTGTTAAAGTGGGCCTGTTTTCGCTTGAAAAAAACAGTCTGAAGTGTAGGCCATTGAAATTAAACCTCGTCAATTGATTCGCTTACGACATCATCAGGAATTTCTTCTGTGACCGGGATAATAATCTTTCCCATGGCTTGCTCTACAATTTTTATCAAGCGTTGTTTGCGCTTTTGGTAAAAGCTGTCAAAATCATCCGCCCGAAGGCTGGCAGCATCAAT
>JBBRWF010000630.1:0-2778 GCA_038249405.1 Anaerolineales bacterium | reverse complement strand
CCGGTGATATTTTTGGCGCAGGCAGTCTGGAACAAATGGCGGTTAAAACTGGTTGGTCAGAAGTCGGCATCACTGTCGCAGATTCAGGAGACGTTCCGCCTCCTCCAATTCCCGTCAGTGATGGCTGCCTAAAAGGGCTTTTGCGATCACTCGGTCTGGCAAAATGATGCGGATTATTTTCGAACGTACCGGTGGGCTAATGGGACGAACGGTCGAATTGGATCTCAATCTCGCTGATCTTCCCCCCGATCAAACTGGGACCTTGCAACTGCTCGTCGAAGAATCAGATTTCTTCAATCTGACAGAACCTCTGCAAAAATCTTCTACGCCGGATGGATTCACATATTCCATCACAGTGGAAACCGAAACGAATCAACACACCATCCACGCTGGCGACACAAATTTTCCACAAGCCCTGCGACCACTGCTTAACGATCTTATGGCAAGAACGCGCGCACGTTAAACAAAAAAAGGGCATAACAAAGTCATGCCCTTTTTTTCAATTCAAATTACCCTACAACCTGCCAGCCTTGCCTACCTTTTTAAGATCACGATAATTCCACCATACCTGCCAGACACGAAACGCGGCCTCCAATTGAATCTTAAAGGACATTTTCGATTTACCTAGTTGACGATCTGCAAAATAAATGGGGGATTCGCCGATCTTAAATTCAAGACAGTGCGCCAGGTAAGCCATTTCTACAAGAAATATGTACCCAGTTGACTGAATGCGCTCAAGCGGCATACTCTGCAAAGTCTCACGCCGCCACATGCGATAACCAGTGGTTACATCACGCAAAGGCAATCTCAAAATACTGCGCGCATAAAAATTACCAAATGTAGAAAGTCTCTTACGCCAAATTGACCAGCGCTCGTCCACTGATCCACCCTGCACATAACGTGAACCAAGCACAACATCATTGGCTTCAAGAAGCTTAGCCATATTTACAAGAGCAGAAGGATCATGAGAAAAGTCCGCATCCATCTGAACCACGGCGTGAGCTCCGCCATCCAATATTTTCTGAAACCCATTTAAATAGGCTGAACGCAGCCCCATCTTGCCGGGACGATGAAGCACGTCTACTCGGCCAGGGTACTTATCAGCCATTTGATCTGCTATCTGGCCAGTGCCATCTGGACTATTATCATCAACGATCAACACACTCAAGTCGAGTGGCAGCGAAAATAAAGCGGAGACCAGTTTTGGCAGGTTCTCCGCTTCATTATATGTAGGTGTGACAACTGCGATATGCAAATAAGCTCCTATTTTCTAAGGCGTATCAACTCCGCTTTGATCTGGTCCACAGACGTAAATTTATCTTTGACCGAAGAAATTTCAGCCAATTTCGAACCCAGACGGTTTGTATGTTTTGCCATCTGTTCCCGGTCTTTAATCGGATAAAAGTATTCCATAGATTGGTCAAGCCGGGCGCGAAGTTTTTCACTCAATATTGGAAGATTAGAAGGCAGGAAAATGAGGATAAAATCGGAGCCATTCAAATGACCAAGAAAATCCTCAGGACGGCTGACCTCGCGCATGGTGTTCACGATCATAAAACTGATCGCGCGAAGCACATCGTCCGAAGCCACAAAGCCATAGGCTTCACGAAAAGTATCCATGTTCGCGATCGAAACAAATAAAATAGCTATATCATCTTTACCAAGTATTTCAGAAAGCTTTTCATCCACTAACGCGCCTTCTGGCAAGCCAGTAACGGGATTAGTTAATGAACCCTGGCTTACGCGTTTAAGCGAATTACGCACACGTAGCCGCAGCTCCTGAACATCAAACGGCTTGGTAATGTAATCGTCAGCACCAATTTCAAGGCCTTGCAAGCGGTCAGCACGATCACGTTTTTCGGTAAGAAAAATAATAGGGACATCAGAGGTACGGCGATCGGCGCGTAAGCGACGGGCAACTTCGTAACCATCTATATCTGGAAGTCGAATATCAAGGATGACTAGATCAGGGTGAACAGTTTGGCAGGAACGCACGCCATCTTCCCCCCAATTAACAGTAAATACTTCATAACCCTGAACACGGAAATAAGCGTTCAGCATTTCAGCCACGTCAAGATCGTCTTCAATGATGAGTATTTTGGGCTTGATCTCTGTCATGCCAAACCTTTTTGTTATTATGAAATTGGTTCTTTCTGCACAATAAATTCACAAACGTTATCGCCAATAGCAACACATTTGGATTCATTAACGCGGAATTCATTACCGCCAGAGACCCATTTGAGGGATTCTTGCAAGAGGCCGGTAGAGATAAAACATACAGGCTTATCCATTCCACTACGTCCCCAACAGCAAGGGCACTTATGAATGGTCCACACCCATTCAGTATCTTTCTCTTCGACCGTTGTCTGCTGATCACTTAATTGCGAGAATATTTTTGCAAAAGCAGGCAGACCAATTCTCAGTTTAGATTGAAGCGGGAGGACAACAAATGCAAGATCGGCAGCACCGGCGAGCGCTCCAAAATTTCTAAGTGCGTCTGAAAAAGTCGCCCGCCCTGCCCGAAGAGCAAGACCGCGCCCGCCACGAGGACCATACATCTCCTCTAAAGAAGAACTGATCGCGGAAAGCTCGGCAAAATCAAAGCCTTTGTCAAGATTGTCTGGAGGATAATTTTCGATGTAATTATTCAAACCAGCCAAATTCAAGATAGCATTCAAACCATTTTTGCCCATCACTTCTTCCAACGACTTGATGGTAATCAGACCAAATTTATTAGGATAATACAAACCACTTTTTTGAAGGGGGCTCATAACAACT
>JBBRWF010000629.1:0-2795 GCA_038249405.1 Anaerolineales bacterium | reverse complement strand
GCTATTCCAACCTGGAGTAGTCGCATTGACCGGTCTACCTGGCAGCGGTAAGAGTGAGATGCTCTTGGAAGTTCTCGAACGGGGAACCAGGTTTTTCAGCGGCGGCATCTTGTTTGCAGATTTACGCGATTCATCTAAAGGTATCTGGCAGACTTGGAGCAGCATACTGGAGCCGCGCGCAAATCGAGCTCACACACGGGAAGAAATCGAGCGGCTGATCCACGGACGCCGGGGCCGCTGGTTGTTGGTTCTGGAGAATGTGCGGGATGGGCAAAAATTACGATCAATCCTGCCCACTGGTCGATTTTGGGTATTGGCGGCAACGTCCGGGATCGCAGCTTTGCAACCGTTGGGCTGGGAGCGGCATGCTTATCCACTCCCGCCGCTCTCAGAGCAAGAAACCATACTCTGGTTGAAAGAGCGGTTGGGCGAACAATGGGGAAAACCGTATGACAAATTCCATGCCCATGAACTGTGCAAACTGAGCGAAGGTCTACCGATGGCTGTAGCAATTTTGGCTTCGCTGGTCCGTTCACGAGGCTGGCAGGCGGTTATTGATGCAATGGACGATGAACAGCGTACTGTTTCATTTATTCGTTATGGCAGCGGTATGGAAACTCCAACTTCATCCTTGGCCAGAGCGATAGATATAACTTTCCAATCGCTCTCTTCTGATGAAAAAACGGTCTTACGGGAAATGGCATTGTATGCACCTGGCAGCCCGGTCCCAGAGGCGATCTTTCATAATCTAATGCGTGAACACCAGGATGTTGTGTATGAATTAGTGGAAAAGGGCTTACTCAATCGATTCGAAAATTTACGGATGGGAACCCGGGTGCTGAGACTACATCGCCTGGTTGCCCTGCATGCTCGCAACCGGCTGCCAGTGGGTAAAGGCAGATTATTGGCCAGGATGGTAGATTTTTCAGCCTTTTTTCAGTCATCCTTGCCACACGAACTGATGACAGAAAACGATGTGTATGACCACCTTTATGAACAACGCAAAATGCTAGCCCACGCAAATGAGTTTTGGCGGGAATTGGAAGAAGAAGCGCGTCTGGGTCGTTTTGCGCCGGTCCCGGAATTAATTGTTCCGCTGAATACGTCGTTGAGAACCGCAGCGTATCTAATCTGGATGAATTATGGATCCCAGGCAGCATTGGCAAAGCTTGATTCTGTTTGGAAGATGCTTATTACAAACTTTCCGGAAAAGGATTTGGCTTTACCCGAGACACGCAGGCTGTGGGCTGATATCTTGTGCGGGTTGGGCGACACCGAACGAGTAACGCGGAATGGCGTAAAAATCGCCAAGCTTATGCATGCACACCTTTACTGGATGGTTCAAGCTGGTAAAGCTGGAAACATCCAAGGGCTATTATTAGCCTGTCAAGAGACCCTGACAATGAACCTGAATGCTCCGAAGAATGAAACGCCATTGATGTATTTTTTGTGGATCAGCCGTTCCCTGCGGGTCTTATTCAGAGTTCTATGGGAAGAACAACGCTATGAGGATCTGCTATTATTAACCGGTCAAACCCTACCTTTTTTCCTGGCTTTGCCCTGGCGCGCAGGGCTGGAGGCGCTATGGTGGAATTTTAAAGCCACCCTGGCTGCGCGCGGGCAGATCGCAGCGAACGTAAAGCTGGACGCATTCCGAGAAAACGAGCTAATGCTGCAGGATGCCCTGGGGCAATCGGATTTGTCCTATACCCTACTGGCTGAGGTGCTGATCCAACCACTCTCCCCCACCGAGATGTTACTCCAATTGCGCAAGTTGGAGGTTAATTTCAAACGCCGCTTATTACCCGAGTTACAGGGAATAGCATTCTCTTTGATTAAGCAGTTGGAGTCTGGGCGACTTGATATTCGACCTAAAAGGCAGGCATTGCCTTCTGAAAACCCTGCTTTATGGCTGACTATCTGGCCGGAGGCGATGGCGCAATTCAAGGCAGACCACGGCGAGTGACATTTGAAAATTGCAGATCAGCCAGCCCGGGATAAAAAGGATTTAAATGGTTTTTATCCCGAAGGGCGTGTTTATTGCACCCTACGCGAGTTGACCAGGTCGATATTCTCGTTTACGAGATCCATCTGATCAATATCGGCGCCCAATGGTTTTAAACATTCCTAACTTTGTTATAATATTTTTGTAGCTGTGGTATCCGAATTGTTACGGTTTAACCATGTGAATAATAGGGCCAGCAAAGGAAGGAAGCCCGTAGCCATGAACCTATCTCCAGAAGACACCAAACTTTATTATAAACTGATGTGGAGTCTGCAATATTATATTAAGCTGCAGGGCGGTGTTCTCGAAGAGATTACCACGCTTGAAGAATATGCCAGTTTGCCATCTGATGAGAAGCTCAAGGTGCGCAAAATGCTCTGGGACAATCCCAAGTTGATCGATGCCTATTTGCAGGCAAATCCCGAAGGGTTTTCGAGCGATGAACTTGAAATTGTTCGCAAATGGAAAGCGTTTGTCAAAGGCACATTCTATATCTTGCGTCATCTGAAAAAATATTCGATCTTTATGGGCAACAATGACCGGGTTTATGCTGTTGTGGGACTGCTCTCCCCTCTCGAAGATGTAATTCCATCATATGCCTTGCCACTCATGGTGGAAGCCATCCTGCTCCCTTTCAAGGGTTTGATCATCTATGACGGCATGTTCAATACCTACAATATCTCAATCGGTGGTGGGATTCGTGCGAGCCTTAATCACGCTTACATGGTTGCCAAACAAAAAGAACGTATCATTGCCACCCTGGAGCCTGAATTAGCAGGGCCTCAATCCG
>JBBRWF010000628.1:0-2798 GCA_038249405.1 Anaerolineales bacterium | reverse complement strand
GAACTCGTGCCCGGAGGGTACCCCCAGCAAGCGAATACCGTAGTCGGTGATCTGGGTGCCTTCCCTGGCGGCCATGACGATGGCGGGGGCTTTGCCAGCCACTTTGTAGAGCCGGGCGAGCTCTGGCTCGACGGCCAGGTCATACACGATCAGGTTGAGATTGTCGGAGAGTTCCACGACTTCCTCGAGCAGTTGGCGGGTGATGTCGCAGGCTTCGGCCTGGGCCTGGGATATGAACAACATGACCTGTACGGGGTTCTTGAGCTGCTGAAAGACTTCGCGCACCTGGGAAGATATTGAATCTGAGAGTAATTTTTCCATGTGTTTTCCTTGTTAACCATTAATATTTACGCCCGCATGGAGCGTTGAATCACATTGTCAAGATGACCCAGCCTAATCATTCTGCTGGCTTGAGCAGATCATCCAGGTGCAGGGTTTCAAACAAACGCCCGCGCACGCCCTCCGGGAGCCCGGTTTGCTGCGCCCCGGCATGGTAGAGGTAAATGGTGCGCGTCATGGTGTCGAAGACCACCCGGCAATTTTCGCAGCCAGACATGTGGCGCTGCAATTCCTGACAGAGGTCATCGGTCAGTTCGCCATCGATAAAATTCGAGAGGTTTCCGAGCAAATCCTGACAGCTAAGGTTGTGTTCGTGGTTCATCGTGTGTCTCCTGGTGCAGCCGCTCGCCAAAATAATCTGAAAGTTGTTCGCGCAGGTTCAAGCGCGCGCGCAGCAGGCGGGTCTTGACAGCTGTTTCGGTAAGGGCCAGCGCCTCGGCCGTATCTTTGATGGAAAGGCCTTCGATATCGCGCATAATAAATACTACACGCAATCTGGCAGGTAAATTTTGAACAGCGCTGTCGAGATGCTGTTTTGATTCAGCGCTGAGCAAGTCGCTCTCGGGCAGCGCGGTCCAATCGGCAAGCTGTACTGGCTGAAGCGCTTCGCCGTCCACATCTTCGGACTCTTCATCCAACGAGATACTCTGACGTATAGATTTTTGCGAATTGCGGCGCAGCAGCATCAGAGCTTCATTGGCGGCGATGCGATACAGCCAGGTGGACAGGCTGGAGCGGCCTTCAAAATCGCCCAGGTGCTGGAGCGCTTTGAGAAAGGTGATCTGCAAAACGTCTTCAGCGTCCTGCTGATTGCCCAACATCTTCAATCCGAGGCGGTAAATGGGGATGGAGTATGAGTCTACCAACAGGGCAAATTGGTGACGGTCACCCGCGCGCAGGGCCGGGATCGAGAGTTCGGGGCTGTTTTCTATCATATTAGATGTTCCACATGCCAAAAGGTGACAAACATTCTGCAAAGTATACCCGAAAGTTAGCAAGGGAAAACTTAAGGCTTGCTCAGTAATGAAAGCAATTACCACTCAGTCCGCAGAGAAAGCGCAAGAATGCCAAAGGTTTACGCCGCTTGTTCCAAGAAACTGCCCGCCGTCAGGAAGCCGCTGCCGCTGATATTACTTTCTGCTCTATGACTATACAAATGTCATATTGAACGTGAATTAATATCAAGCATTTTAGGAAGTTTGCCACTATGAGAAAAGGCTGGGGCTGAGATATGATTAAATTATGCTGGACAGTTTAATGCGCTTCCCGTTATTTAAAGAGCTAAGCAGTGCGGATCTCAAGATCATCGCTCCGCTTTTTCATGCCCGCACCTACACCGCCGGATCGGTGGTGATAGAGCAGGGTGAAAAAGCTGTTTGTCTTTACCTGATAAACAGCGGGGTTGTCGATATTTTTTACAAGCCCTATGACGGCGATGCGCTTAAATTGAGCAGCCTGCAGCCGGGCGGTGTCTTTGGCTGGTCTGCGGTGCTGGGCAATGGAGTGTACAGTTCATCAGTGGTGTGCGTGACAGCCTGCGAGGTATTAATGATCTGCGGCTCATCGCTGCGCGATTTGCGCGAGGCACACCCACAAACGGGCACGCTGGTGATGGATCACCTGGCACGTTCGGTATCCGCACGCTGGACGAGTACCCAGAAGCAAGTCAAATCGATGATCCGCAAGGGAGTCATCGATAACATTTCACCATTAGGTAAAGGAGCAGTGAGTATGAATACTCCCGTAACAAGCCCCAAACAGGAACAGTTGACGGTTTTGCTGGAGCAGTTAAGCGCTTATATTGAACAATTCCACGGCGGTTCGGTGGAGTTTGTGTCTTTCGACGGTGAAGTTTTGAAGGTGCAGCTGGGAGGCGCCTGCCTGGGCTGCCCGCTCTCGCCTTCTACGCTGCACGGCTGGGTGGAAGGCACGGTGCGCCAGTTCTTCCCTGAAATCAAGAGGGTGGAAGCGGCCTGAAATTTGTACTTATAAGGAAGAAATATTGCATCCCCCGGGAGGGATGATAAAAGCATAGTTCCCGCGCCAGGTGATCGGCGCGGGAACTATGCTTTTTTTTGGGGGGGGGTGAAAGGTGACAGTCACCCGACGTTTTCGGAGTTAATGCGCTGATGACCGGGTGACTTTCTGCTTAAAAAAGCTTCAGTCTTTCTTGAAGAAGAAACCCCACAGCACCAGTATGCCGGTGATGATGAGGGCAGCGGGCCAGACATAGTCAGCGAGGCCAACGGTGGATTGGCTGCCGAGCAATGCGCCCATCACAACCAGCACTCCGGCTGGGATGTAGGCCCATTCCATTTTGCCAGTGGGGTTGGGCAGCAGGGCTACCAGCAGGAAGGTCAGCCCCAGGCCAACAAAAAAGAGGCTGTCGGTGTTCAGACTGACCGCCCTCAACCAGCTTTTGCAATCGCACGCCCGTCGCGGCAACTTCATCATGCTCG
>JBBRWF010000627.1:0-2801 GCA_038249405.1 Anaerolineales bacterium | reverse complement strand
GCCAGCCATCCGCTTAACCTGGGCATGATGGGTATGCATGGTGAAGCCTGGGTCAATAATGCCATTCAAGAAGCCGACCTTTTGCTGGCATTTGGCATGCGTTTTGATGATCGCGTGACTGGCAACCTCAAAACTTATGCTCCGAACGCAAAGAAAATCCATATTGAGATCGACCCATCTGAAATTAATAAAAATGTTAAAGTTGACCTGGGTCTCGTTGGAGATTTGAAGGATATTATGCGCCAGATCATCCCGCTCCTGGGGGCAGGTGATCGCTCGGAATGGACGAAACATATCACCGATATGAAGGGTGACAGCTCAGTCCGTGATATTCAAAACCTGCCAGACAATGGGCACCTTTACGCTGCGCATGTGATCAATGATCTGTGGCGCTTCGCAAAACCGGATACGGTGATTACGACGGATGTGGGCCAGCATCAAATGTGGTCTGCTCAATATTATCGCGTTGATAAACCTCATCGCTGGGTAACCTCCGGTGGTCTGGGTACCATGGGTTTCGGATTGCCGTCTGCCATTGGCGCAAAATTTGCCAGCCCTGAGAGCGAAGTCTGGACAATCGTGGGGGATGGCGGCTTTCAAATGACTGCTGCCGAGCTTTCCACCGCTGCCCAGGAAGGCATCAAAGTTAATGTTGCGATTATCAACAATGGGTTTTTAGGAATGGTGCGCCAGTGGCAGGAGTTCTTCTATGATAAGAATTACGCCGCGACTCCTATGAAAAGCCCCGACTTTGTGAAGTTGGCCGAAGCGCATGGATTAAAAGGCATCCGTGTGACTGAAAGATCCCAGGTCGAAGCGGCGATTCGCGAGGCTCAGGCGACACCCGGTACTGTGGTGATTGATTTCAGGGTAGAACAGGAAGATTCGGTCTATCCGATGGTACCCGCCGGGGCCGATCTAAATGCAATGATTCGCCGCCCATCCGTCCTGGTTGAAACACCCCAGGATCAATAAGAATTTTTTGTGCGCCCTTTCTCTCTGGCAGGGAAAGGCAAAACGAAAGGATAAAAAATGTTACATACCCTTGTAATTCTGGTTGAGGATAAGCCTGGCGTGTTAAACCGTGTTGCGTCTTTGTTTCGACGGCGCGCCTTCAATATCGAATCGTTGACGGTTGGACACACGGATACCGAAGGGCTTTCGCGAATGACTGTGACTGTGGAAGGGGACGATCATCATATCGAGCGGCTCACTTCATATTTATATAAACTGGTAAATGTGATTCAGATCGAAGATTTAAGCACAAAACACATGGTTTCACGCGACCTGGCGCTCATCAAGGTCAGCACCGCAACTGAAAAGCGCGCTGAGATTTTCCAGATGGTTGAAGTGTTTCGCGCACGTGTGATTGACGTGACCAGCTCATCCCTGATTATTGAAATAACCGGGGATGGCAGCAAGATCGATGGGTTTGTGGATGTTCTCAAACCGCTGGGAATCATCGAGATGGTTCGCACAGGTGCAGTAGCGATGGAGCGCGGCAGTGAGTCGTTAGTCAATGCGGAAGCTCTGTTTGAAACTGTGCCTGCATAATTGTTGTACAGGATAATCTGAAATTTAAAAACCACTTACTGACGGATTCGTTCAGGGTTCGCGGTGTAAATTAAAAGGAGAAATTATAAAATGGCAAAAATTGATTTTGGCGGCACGGTGGAAGATGTGGTTACCCGCGATGAATTCAGTCTCGATAAAGCCCGCGAAGTACTAAAGAATGAAGTTGTAGCCGTTCTTGGATATGGTGTGCAGGGACCAGCGCAGGCGATGAATATGCGCGACAATGGAATTAATGTGATTGTTGGTCAGCGCGAAGGTACTGCTAACTGGAAGCGCGCCATCGCTGATGGCTGGGTTCCAGGAAAAACACTATTTTCTGTTGAAGAAGCCGCTGAAAAGGGCACGGTAGTTCAATACCTGCTTTCAGATGCTGGTCAGCGTTCGCAATGGCCCAAAATCGTAGAATGTTTGAACGAAGGCGACATGCTTTATTTTTCACACGGTTTCTCTGTGACCTATAAGGATGACACCGGCGTAATACCACCTCCTCACGTGGATGTTGCCCTGGTGGCTCCCAAGGGCTCTGGTACCAGCGTCCGGCGTAACTTTTTGGCTGGCAGCGGTATCAATGCCAGTTATGCTGTTCACCAGGACCACACCGGTAGAGCCAGCGAACGCGCAATTGCGCTGGGGATCGCCATCGGTGCGGGTTATCTTTTCCCCACTACCTTCAAAAGTGAAGTCTACAGCGATCTGACTGGTGAGCGCGGCATTTTAATCGGAGCGCTCTCAGGTGTTATGGAAGCTCAATATAATGTTTTGCGAAAACACGGTCACAGCCCCAGCGAAGCTTTTAATGAAACTGTGGAAGAATTGACCCAGAGCCTGATTCGCCTGGTAGGCGAGAACGGTATGGATTTCATGTACGCCAATTGTTCCACCACCGCCCAGCGCGGTGCGCTGGACTGGCACCCGCGTTTCAGAGATGCAGTGGCTCCAGTATTTGATGATCTTTACGAATCGGTTTTGAGCGGCAATGAAGCGCGTATAACACTGGAAGCGAACGGCCGGGCCGATTATCGAGAAAAGCTGGAAGTTGAATTAAGCGCCATCCGAGAGTCTGAAATGTGGCGGGCTGGGGCGGCGGTACGTTCGCTGAGACCTGAAAACTGGAAGAAGTAAGTCTAACCGGCCGCGGGGGGAAAAAATGGAGCAAAACGGGGGGCGAAAGTTTTAGGGAGGGGGGCGCGGGGTGGGGGTTGTGTTCGTTGTGAAATATTTTTTTT
>JBBRWF010000626.1:0-2807 GCA_038249405.1 Anaerolineales bacterium | reverse complement strand
GATGATCTTGGTGGACATGTTGAGCATGATGCCTTCGCCCGGGATGATCTCGTGCGCCGCCTCGGAAGCCGCAGTTGCCTCCTCGGCGGGAGCTTCAGATGCAACCTCAGCAGTTTCAGGAGTAGTCAGCGCAGGGCTGTAATCGTAGACCAGGCGGAATGGTTTTGGAAGTTCGTCTGGAGCAAAGACAACATAGGCGGTGATAAGTGAAACGAACGCCGTAATCAGAAGGATGACCTGCGTAATTGTGTTGAGAATTTTTAGAATTTTGTTTAGCATATGTCTCCACTTTGGAAGCCCGGCTCGAACCGATTATTATCTACGGCACAATACTCGGGGAATTAATATCTATGATGTTGCTGTCTACTTTATAGATGATTATGATTTCCACACGCGCATTCATTCCTTTATGGTCTTCGGTGTCATTTGGGAACACTGGCGCATATTCACCCTGTCCTGAAATGATAAACCGCTCAGGCGCAATGCCGGAATTTATCAAATATTTTGCAACCGATGTTGCGCGTGCCAGCGACAGTTCCCAATTGCCCGGATATAACGGGTTTGTGGATGGTGTATTGTTGGTGTGCCCAACCAGGCGGACTTTGTTATTGATCGGGCGAAGCATCTCAACAATGGTATCGAGCACCTGAAAAGATTCCGGCGGCAATTCCGTCTGGCCGTCTTTGAAGATCAGACGCTCACTGAGCGAGATCAACACCCCCTCAATATTGGTTTGAACGCTTACCTGGTTGCCCAGGTTTTGGGAGGAAAGCATGGAGGTTAATTGCCCGGCAACTTCTTCTGATTGAGTGGGGCCTTCCGGAATGCCCGGCACAATGATCGGCTTGGATTCTCCATCCTCGCTCGTGCCGCCAGCCTGATTGATCTGACTGTCCACTACCTGCGCAGGCCCGCCAACGGTGAAAGCCGTTCGCATGCTTTCTGCCAGAATTTTGTATTTCTCCACGTTGACCTGTCCCATGGAGTAAAGCACCACGAACAAGACCATCAACAGGGTAATAAAATCCGCGTAGCTGACCAGCCAGCGTTCATCGTGGTGTTCCTCGTGCTCTTCCTTGCGGTGTGCCATGCTTATGCCTGTGCCTTTGCTTTTGCCGGGGCTTTCTTGTCAGCATTCTTGGATTTCTCGGCTTCGCCCTTGTTCTCCGAAGGAGTCAGGTAGGCGGTCAACTTGTCTTTGACAACACGCGGATTTTCACCCGCCTGAATGGAAATAATGCCTTCCATTTGCATGTAGCGATTCTGAGCTTCTTCTTCGCTTTTTGATTTAAGCTTTCCAGCAAGCGGTAAGTAGATCAAGTTTGCAGAAAGCAATCCCCATAAAGTAGCCAAAAATGCGGCGGCAATCGCCTCACCCAGCGCTGATGGGTTATCCAATTGTTTCAAAACGCTGATCAGCCCCATCACGGTGCCGATGATGCCGAAGGTTGGCGCAAACGCACCCGCCGCGGTAAAGAAGCCGATCCCCTGCTTGTGGCGGGTTTTCATTTGATCGACTGTATTTTCAAGGATCGCGGAAACCTGTTCCGGTTCCACGCCGTCAACGATCATCATGATGCCCCTTTTGAGAAACTTGTCGGTGATCTTTTTGCTGTCATCTTCAAGCGCGAGCAATCCTTCACGACGGGCTTTATCTGCCAGTTTGGTCAGGAGGTCAATATCTCCCTTGGTATCAAACTTGTTCGTCTTGAAGGCCTGCATGATGTACTGAGGCAGTTTAAGCGCCACCTTCAACGGGGCGGTAATGATCGTCGCGCCGATGGACCCGCCAAAGATGAGGATGATTGATGAAGGGTGTGCAAATAATTCTGCCGGAGAGCCGCCATCCATAATCAATGCGGCGACGATAACAGTAAGAGCCAGTACCAGGCCCGCGATGGTCGCAATATCCATGTGTTACTCCTGATCTTCCTATGCTTGTTCGAGTGTTCTTTTCAAAAAGATGATGATTACTAAACTGATTTTTGTGAAGTGAAGGGCACCAGCGTCCTTCGACGGTATTCAATAAAACGTTCCGCGATTTCCTGCGGAGTATCTTTAACAATGATTTTTTTGCTGTTTGTTAAGGTGATGATGGTATCGGGGGTCTTCTCCACGGTCTGGATCAACTCAGGGTTGAGATAGAATTGCGTGCCATTTGTGCGGGTAAGCTGGATCACAGTTATCTTCCTTCCTGCAGGGGAATTTGGGTTTATAAAGATAGGCAGTTATTTCTGAGTAAATTTAGCATATCCCCCTTAAATCTTATGTAAATTGGCCGTGAAAGGAATATAAAGATTGGCTAAAAATATTTAGCCTGATATGCGGATCTCCCCTTGTGTTAAATTTATTGGCTGTAATCCCCGCTCTTTAATCCATTTTTTGGAAAAGCTGCAAGTGCATTGAAGTGAACTGTGTCAGGCTTCCGCTGCAATCGTTTGTACGGAAACAGATTGCGAAACAGTCTGCTTGTAGTAAAACTCCAATATGGCCGATGGGCGTTGAGTTACAAGCGGCCCGGTTGTTTTCCCCCAGACCCTTGTATTGTTCGCGTCTAACCAGTCGTTTCCATCGCCGCCGGCATGGACTGTGTCTCCCAGGGAGGTTGATCTCGCGCTGGACAGTCCGTCGTTCAGTACTTGTTTAGTGAAAAGACCGCTTTCAGGAGCGAAGTCCTTTGCGGCCTGACCGGTTCCTTTAATATGCTGTGACCCTTTGAAAATATCCACCTGTTCAATGAGGCCGGCATCCTTGGCTTTGAAGGTGACTCGTGTGCCGTCTTCCAACATAAAAGTTGTAAACTCATC
>JBBRWF010000625.1:0-2819 GCA_038249405.1 Anaerolineales bacterium | reverse complement strand
GCTCAGCCGCCCAAAATCCAGATCCGTTTCCCCTTCGTAACGCCCGTGTGAGTTGCCGATCGCTACTGCCAGTGCATCGATACCGGTTTGCTCCACAAAGATTTTGGCTTGCTCAATATCGGTATATTTGGCCGGATCCGCCTTGCCCATCAAGCCGCCGCCCTCTTCGCCCCCCACCGCGCCCAATTCAGCTTCAACAGAAATATTCCACGCATGACACATCTTCACCACCTCACGGGTTTGGCGAATATTTTCATCGAAATCCAGCTGTGAGCCATCAAACATGACTGAAGTGAAGCCGTTGGTTATCGCCCGTTCAATCGTGCTTATCGTTAGTCCATGATCCAGGTTGAGAGCGATTTCAAACCGTTCCTGCCTTGCAATTTCCTTGATGGCAGGCACAATGTGTTCCATGCTCACAAAAGGCAAATGAACCTCCGCGATGTTTAGAATAACCGGCGAGGCTGAACGACGGGCCGCCAGGGTAATTCCCTCCAAAAATTCGAGATTGATTACATTAAACGCCCCCACAGCGTATCCTTTTTGATAAGCTTTATCCAACAGTGTTTTCAGTGTCACCAGCGCCATATTTTACCTCTCAACAAGTTCTAAAAATGGAAATATGTTTCATTAAAACGTTTTAATGGTTATAATATTTATAATTAAAACGTTTTAATTTGTCAAGTGTTATTTGATACTTGCTTGATACTACATTTAGAAAACGGAGAGCTTTGATGAAATCCACGGTTCAGGATGTCGCCCGGCGGGCAGGAGTCTCAGCAGGCACAGTTTCAAATGCTCTCACCGGCAAACGGCCAGTTGCTCAAGCAACTCACCAACGTATCTTAGCCGCCATGCATGAACTGGGCTACCAGCCTAATCTCATGGCGCGCGGGCTGGTCAACCAACGCAGCCATGTACTTTCCATCGTCATCAACGAATTACACGATCTTGGTTTTTATGGGTATTCATCGGCCCTCAACGGCATACAGGTCAGGGCCAACCAACTGGGCTATTCGCTCATGCTCCATTTCGTAAATGGCTCAACAGAACAGGAGATTTTTGCCACCCTCGACCAAATCCGCTCCCGCCAGGCGGATGGCATTATTTGGGCCATCCACGAAATCGGAGAAAATCGCGCCTGGGTACGCGATATTCAGCCCGAAAACTACCCCCCCCTCTTGTTTCTTCACATGCACCCTGAACCAACTCTGAATGTAGTTTCAATTGACAACCAGGCTGGAGCCAGTCTGGCAGTTTCGCACCTGATCGAACAGGGCTGCCGCACGGTTGGCATCCTCACTGGTCCACAAGATTGGTGGGAATCTAAAGCCCGGCTGGCAGGCTGGAGACAAACCTTGCAGCAGGCCGGGCTGGAGGCGGACTCGTCACTGGTCGTAGAAGGAAATTGGCTGGCTGACAGCGGTCAAAGCGGCATGGAATTGCTCTTGAAGCAGCGGCCGGACCTCGATGCAATTTTCGCCTGTAATGACAGTATGGCCCTGGGCGTGATCCATACCTCCCGTCGCCATGGCCTCTCCATTCCAGAAGACCTGCTCCTCGTCGGCTATGATAATACCCCCGAAGCAGCTTCCTATTGGCCGCCGCTGACCTCTGTTCATCAGGGCTTACTGCAATCAGGGCAGATAGCAGTCGATGAACTCCACCAAATCATCGAAGCTGCGACAGATGAGCCAATTAGTCCCCGCCAACATATACTCCAGCCTGAATTAATCATCCGCCAAAGCTCACTTCGTAAGAAAGATACCCGGCGGTAAACCTCACCCATCTTCTTCCATTCCATCAGATAGGGTAGTGCAGCGGTTTTATCGCTCCAACGCAAACCCAACTCCATCTGCAGATTGCGCAATTCGACCGTAATCAGCCCGTTTTCTGCGGCAGCTGGCTGGTGAATAAAACCCTGTTTCCCACAACCACTGGATACATAATTTGTAAAGCTCCTGACAATGCTTTTTTAGTTTTTATGTACCGTGCCCACAATTGACGCCCTATCCTAAAACATGTAAACTTACACCACAAGCAAATGCTCCTTTTGAAGAGCGCAAGGGTGTGCTGTGCGAGCAGACACATGGAAGCGTGGTTGTGTGATGATAAAATCGGGTGTAAGGAATAAACGAAAGTGATATTTGACCGTCAAAGCATAAAAAATACGCTTGCGAAATTCTTGTTGCTCCTGCTGCTCGTTTTCTTTGTACTGATCGTTCTAGCCCGCGCAAATCCATTATCATCCATTCCTGGCCGCGATGGCGGTTTTTTTCTTTATGCCGGCAGTCAGATTCTAAAAGGCAAATTACTTTATATCGATGTCTGGGACAGCAAGGGCCCCGGGATTTTTTATGTAAATGCCCTTGGTTTGCTGCTTGCCAAAGGCTCCCGCTGGGGGGGGTGGTTCCTGGAATTCCTGGTGGCGATCACTTCGACCTTGCTTGGTTACAAAATCGCAAAAACAGAGTGGGGGCACGGCGCAGCACTTCTTGGGGCAATGATTATAAAAACACCTCAAATTGATTGATACAAAGATATGGAACTGTGAAATAAAGTCGTTAATATAGTTCTTGGAAGTTCCATTCGAAAGGAAAAGATTTCAGATTATCCCTAATTCCAAAGTTGGACGCAAAGCATCTATTGCCTGTTGCCTAAATGACTATTGCCTTCCAATCTTCAATTCGCCTTCGTGGTCATCAGGCTCATCGCATCCTGTCTCTTGATCAGGTTTGCGGTATAAAGTTCACGCAGCGCCTTGTCCATGGTAATCATCCCGTCTTTCGCCATTGTTTCGATGATTGAACCGATGAGAT
>JBBRWF010000624.1:0-2823 GCA_038249405.1 Anaerolineales bacterium | reverse complement strand
CGTGCTGACGGCATCTGTGGTGCTGGCGGTGGGCGGCGGACTGGCATTAACCGGCTGGTTTCTCTTGCCGCTATTTTACGGCCAGCAAGCACTGCCTGCTTACCCGGCGCTGCTGATCCTGCTGGTGGGATATGGTTTTGCGAGTATATTCCAGTGGAATCGCCCGCTGCTGCTGGCATTGGGCAAGCCGGGTTACCCGGTGATTGTCTCACTGGCTTGCGGCGTAGTTGAACTTGTCTTGATTTTTTCACTGGTTCCACGCCTGGGTTACCTGGCGCTGGCAGCCATTCTCTCGGCTTATTTTGTTTTCTCAATTGGCATTACTGTCTGGCGCGGGCTGAATGAGATTAAGCGCCAGGCTGAAAAAGCCCCTGAACTCATTGGAAGGTGAAACATGAAAATCGTCGCCATCTCAGGATCACAGATACCATCCAGCGCAGCCAACAGCCTGCAGGCCATGAAAGCCACACACGCGCTGGCGCAACTGGGCCATGATGTAACACTGATCGTACCGGTCAGCGAAGATCCGCTGGCCAACTGGGAGGATGTCGCCAGGCATTACGGGCTGCAGGATGAATTTGCCGTGCGCTATTTACCCAGCGCTTCACGGCGTTTGTTCTTTCTTTCCGCTGTTCGTTTTGCAAAGAAATTAAAGCCGGACCTGCTGTATGTCTGGCCTTTACAATCTGCGGTGCTGGGATTGATGAACGGGCTGACAGTACTTATGGAAGTTCACGATTTGCCGTCGGGCAGGGCAGGGCCGCTGTGGTTTCGCTATTTTAGAGACTTCAAGGGCGGGAAGCGCATGGCTGTGATTACAAAAGCCTTGCGGGAAACGCTGACCGAGCGCTACGGGGAGTTTTTGAGCCAATCGGATGTGGTTATTGCCCCAAATGGAGCGGAATTGGAACGCTTTGACAACATGCCCAACCCGGAAGAGGCACGCCGTTCACTGGGCCTGCCAGAAGCGTTGACAGCCGTATGCACCGGTCACCTGTACGCGGGGCGGGGTGTGGAATTGTTCATCGAACTGGCAAAAAGAAAGCCTGAAATCTGTTTTCTATGGGGCGGAGGCAAGCCGGAAGATGTGGAAGCCTGGCGGGCTAAGACAAAAGATATCCCCAATCTCACTTTCACCGGGTTTGTACCCAACGCGCAGCTACCGATGTACCAGGCGGCCGGGGATGTGCTGTTGATGCCGTATGGAAAACAAATCGCAATTTCGAGCGGGATGGGAAATTCTGCGCACGTTTCAAGCCCGATGAAAATGTTTGAATATATGGCCAGCGGACGCGCCATCCTGGCCTCCGATTTGCCGGTGTTCCACGAAGTGCTGAACGAAAATAACGCAGTGTTCTGCCCGCCAGAAAAGCTGGCAGCCTGGGAAGATGCGCTGCAAGCGCTGGCTGTTGACCCGGCGCGGCGCGGCAGACTGGCATCGCAGGCGCGCTCTGATGCACAGCGCTATTCATGGACGGAGAGGGCGAAGCGCATTCTGGATGGTTTCCCACGTTGAGAAGCAGAGGCTGTCTTTTGTGATGAAACAATCCATCTTCTTCATCGTTTTGTTGGCATTTGTTTTGCGCATGGGGTTAGGCATTACAGGCGCAATCTTGCTGCCGCAAGTTGGATACGATAGTAAACCACAGCAGGCCGGGTATCTATTGCTGGATGCGTACAAACGCGACGCGCAGGCCTGGGAACTGGCACAATCGGGCAAACCACTTTCAAACGCTTTTAACAGCAAGTATGCCTCGGATCAGTACGGCGGCCTGCTGTGGGTGAGCGCCTTTGCCTACCGATATATCCCGGCAGATGGACACCAACCGCTGCTGATCGTTTTCCTGGCCGCTTTAATCGGCGCACTGGGCAGCTGGTTTGTTTACCAGACTGGCAAACGATTGCTGGATGCAAAAAGCGCAATGCTGGCAGCACTTGTTTTTGCTCTTTTCCCAGAAGCCATTTTGCAGGGCGCAGCGCAAATGCGCGAACCTTTTTTAATGACTTTTGTAGTGATGGCTTTTTACGGAATGGTGGAGTGGAACGCGCCAGCCCCACGGGCACGCGCAGCCTGGCTCTGGACGATGCTTGGCCTGGCAGGGATGTACTTCATCTCACCGGGTATTGTGTTGGTGGCGCTGGTTGGCACGGCGGGCTGGATGTATTTTGGCGGCGTTGTACGAAAAATCCCCTGGCAGGCAGCGGCCATCGCGGCGGGCATCTTTATCATTGCGCTGCTTGCGCTGGCAACGAGTTGGGAAACCCTGGTGGCGGTCAAAGGCGGCGGGGTTCTGGGAATTCTGGGCAATTGGGCGCGCGGAACGGCCAAATGGAATTCCTATTTATTGGGACGCAGTTCTGGGATTGTACAACTTCTGTTCGAGGCACTGCCGGGCAGCCTGGCGATGCCTTTTGTGGCAGGTTACGGCATCCTGCAGCCGGTACTGCCTGCGGCGATCCTGGAACCATCGATCCCGTTCTGGCAAGTTCTGGGAATCATCCGTTCGTTGGGCTGGTATTTGCTGCTACCCTGGACGGCTTTTGCGCCATTTGCGGCGGAAGCGCTGCCCGGCGGAGCACGACGAAGACAGTGGCTGTGGTTAAACCTGATCGTTTGGGGCTGGATCGTGATCGCAGCGCTGCGCGGCGGGGGTGATCAGTGGGATAATCCGCGTTACAGGGTGATTCTGCTGGGTTGGATGGCGCTGGTGGCGGGTCTGGCGTTTGAAGGGTTGAAAACCGGAGCGGGGCGCTGGTTCTGGCGGATCGCGGCGGTGGAAGTCATCATCCTGCTGGTATTCGGGCACTGGTACATGTGGCGGT
>JBBRWF010000623.1:0-2836 GCA_038249405.1 Anaerolineales bacterium | reverse complement strand
CCCAGCTCGACTGCAATTTTTACCGAGTCCATGTTTCCGGGCACTGCAACCAGGGCCGGGAATGACGATACGGAAAATTTCACGCCGGTTCCTGAACCCAGCAGCACTTCGGAGCACTCATCCGAATGGAATGCAACATCCACGCCTCGTGCGGGAAACGACTCTGAAGAGAACAACAGCCCATCTCCAACCACGAAAAGCGAAGCTACTCGTGATGGAGAGCATCACAAGGGTGACTCTACACCGCGACCCACAGAAGAACATCGTGAGGAGACCAGAACTCCGCGGCCCACTGAAAGTCATTAATTCTTGACGTTAAAACCAAACCCACAATAACCAAAGGCCGATCATAACCAGGCCAATAGCGAAGAGTGCCAGGAAAGTCCAGCCAAACCCAATCAGCCAGCCTCTGGCAGAGTCAAAGGCCTGGCGCTTGTTGTGCAAACGCCAGTACTCGGCGGCATAGAGCGCCAGGGGCGTGATTAATAGCGCTGCGAAAGGGGTCAAGAACAGGCTGGAGACCAGCCCGGCTGCATATCCAATTCCAATTGATTTCCAGGGGGTGCCGGTTTCGCGCAGTTTTTTGGCGATAATGATGTTATCGACAAAACTGCCAGCGATCATCAAAATTGTGATGATGGCGAACAAAAACCAGTCCCAGCCACCCATCCTGCCAGCATAGGCTTCAATAATGGCATAAATCAGGCTGGAAAGCCAGATGACGAGTATCCCGGGAAAGATGGGGATAACCATGCCAACCAGGCCGACCAGCATGAAGGTCAGGGTCAACCATTGAAGAAACAACTCACCAAAAAGGGTCCAATCGGTCATTTTTTCTGCACTTTTTAACGAAAATTTTACTAGGATTTTATAAAAGGCAGCAGCTTTTTGCTCTTAATTTAAGGTGCTGCCTTTTTAAATTTAACGAATCACATCAATTCCGCCCATCCATGGGCGCAGGACATCGGGCACGACGATGGAACCATCGGCCTGCTGGTAGTTTTCCATGACGGCGATCAGGGTGCGGGGTAAGCCCAGGCCCGAGCCGTTGAGGGTGTGCAGCAGTTTGACCTTGCCGCCATCGGCAGGGCGGTATTTGATGTTGGCGCGGCGGGCCTGGAAATCGGTGTCATTTGAAACTGATGAGACTTCCAACCACTCGTCGCAGCCGGGCGCCCAGACTTCCAGATCATAGGTCATGGTGGCGCCAAAACCGATGTCGCCGGTGCAAAGGCGCTTGACGCGGTAGGTGAGGCCAAGCCCGGCGCAGGTGGCTTCCGCATCCTGGAGCATCTTTTGGTGCATGGCTTCGGACTCTTCGGGCTTGCAGTAGATGTACATTTCGACCTTGTCGAACTGGTGACCGCGCTTGATGCCGCGCACGTCGCGCCCGGCGCTCATTTTCTCGCGGCGGAAGCAGGGGGTATAGGCGGTGTAATAACGAGGCAGGCTGGCTTCGTCGAGGATCTCATCCATGTGCAGGCCGGTGAGGGGAATTTCGGCGGTGGGCACGAAGTAGTAATCCTCTTCATGGTCTTTGTAGAGGTTATCGGCGAACTTGGGCAATTGACCGGCAGCGTAGACGGTGGCAGTTTTGACCATGAAGGGCAGGTACTGTTCGCGGTAGCCCTGGCCTCGGGTGTGCAGATCGAGCATCCAGGCGATGAGGGCGCGCTGCAGGCGGGCACCGGCGCCGCTGAGGGTGTAAAAGCGTGAGCCGGTGAGCTTGGAGCCGCGTTCAAAATCGATGATCCCAAGAGCGGGGCCGAGGTCCCAATGCGGTTTGGGGGTGAAGTCGAATTTTGCAGGTTCGCCAACAGTTTTGATGACGATGTTTTCGGTGTCATCCACGCCGTAGGGGGTGCGCGGGTCGGGGATGTTTGGGAGGGTATCGGTGAGGGCTTTGAGTTCGGCATCCACATCCGAAACCTGCCTGTCGAGCGCAGCGATGTTATCGCCGACTACACGCATGGTTTCGACCTTAACCTGGCGTTCGGCGGGGTCCTTCATTTTGCCAATCTCTTTTGAGACGAGATTGCGTTCGGCTTTTAGGGCTTCGACTTCGACCAAAAGTGTGCGGCGCTGCTCATCCAATTTGAGGATGGAATCGACTGGCGCCGGGTTGTCCTGGCGGTCCCGGAGGGCTTTGCGAACTATATCCGGGTTCTCACGAATAAGGTTGATATCTAACATGGTAGTACCTCCTGTGGGTTGGAATTAAAATACCGCCCCTCCTGTGCAGGACGAGGGGCGGCTCGTGGTACCACCTGCGTTTGCTCGATTTGGATGGAGCCTCGGTTTGTGCTGTAACGGGCTGCCCCGGCTTTCTTACGACTCTGGAGTGAGTCCCTGCGAAAGCAACTGACTGACGACTTGCTCAGCCACCGAAGTGGATTTCCCTGTTGTATCTACCGTCTTGCACCATCCGGCGGCTCTCTGTAGGATTCCTGACTGGCAGGAACAGGTACTTAGCTTCGGGTTGTCTTTGTAGTTAAGATTATACGCCCGCGGGGGACTGTGTCAAGGACTCAAATATTTGAGGAGATGGCGTTCTCGAAGCCGGTGTAATATCCGTGGCAATCTCCAGTAGGAGCATCTGGATGAACTCCTCAGGATTAGTTTCGCCCCGTTTAGGGGGGTGCTTCCGGGCAAAAGCAGCCCGTCGCAAAGACATTGAGTTGGGCCAGCAATTCTCATTATGGATATTTACATGATTGCGGTGGTACTTGAGACCCTATTCCCCTGCCCCCTTTCCCGCTGGCAAGAATAATTTTTCGTCGTGCGGGTTGTGCGGGAAAGAGGAAAAGCTTTTTTTGAGAGACTGGGGAGCTTAGCT
>JBBRWF010000622.1:0-2846 GCA_038249405.1 Anaerolineales bacterium | reverse complement strand
TTCTACCCCGCGAGGAATATCCGGATCCAGAGCGGTCACCTTTGCGAGAAAACCCTCTGGACGAATTGCAACATCCGCATAAACTACCGAATAGACGGGGCCGAGAACAGCAAGCGAGAGGAGCATCCCCCATCCGCAGCGGGCTGGCCGCACGATCTTTGCCGCTTCAATTCGATCCTGCATGAATTCAAAGTAAGTCATCCCTTTGGGTGCCTGTGGGACGGACATGGGCTGGTTTCCCTTGTAACCGATATACAGACAGCCAAGTGTGATGGTCGAAATAATTACCAATGTAATCACATTGCTTATGAATCGAAAAAGAAGGCTAATTAGTTTCATTTCTCATCCCTTAATTCTTCAATGCCATATATGTTTCCTACTTCATTGATCGAGAAGCAGCCAAAACGAATCTCCTCTCGGTACATCCGATCGATAGCAATTTCAACGATATTCGCCTCGCTGCGCTGCATCTGCAATGACAGCTCTTTCAGTTGCCGACGACCTTCTAAACTCAGCCGTAAGGAATGAACAGGTTTCGTTGCGCGTTGTTTTCTCATGATGATCCCATATCTGTATTACGATTGTACGTCGGGGAAAACGGCTATCCTAGCATAGCATGTTGTTCCGCCTGAAATCCCTGAAAAATTGCGTCATAGAGCCATTGAAAAAGCTGTGAGCCACATCAAAAACATGTGCGAAATTTTGCGGTCGGGATGACAGGATTTGTCGAGATTCAACATGCCGGCCAGGTTACCTCTCAATCTTTCCGCCAATGCGAAGCCACAAGGTTGATGAGGGTTGGATTCTGCCTAATAACCTTTGGACTGTTTCATTCTTGAGCAATCCAAGGTATAATACTTACCTTAGGATCATTTTGTTACTATAAGTGTAACGAATATGGCGCAAGGTAAGTAAAATGACAAGGACTTTATCCTCTCAAGAATCCCGGCTGGTTTTATCTCTAGAATGGGAAAAACAGCCATTCCTGACCATCCAACAGGCAATGGAAATTCTCTCGGTATCGGACAATCATGTCCGGATTATCCTTCACCGCCTGGTGAAGAAAGGCTGGCTGGCTCCTGTGGTGCCGGGTATATTCGAGTTGATCCCGGCCGAACGAGGAGAAGTCGCATTTGTGGATACCAACTCGCTTGCTCTTGGTAGCGTGCTGGCGGATCCCTATGCATTTGCCTATTCAACTGCGGCGTATTTTTATGGACTGACCACTCAGGCGCCAACGATGGTTTTTTTGCAAATTAATACTGGAAAAACGCATACGATAACTGCCCGGGGCAAGTCATATCGGGTCATCAGCGTTCCGGCTGATTTATTCTTTGGAATTGAAATCATTAATGCGTATGGAAGCAGTGTCAAAATGACGGATCTTGAGAAAACCGTTTTGGACAGTCTTTACCGACCTGAAATCTCTGGAGATATTCCGGAAGTTGCTGCCATGCTCTGGCAAGGACAAAACCGTTTCAACTGGCAAAAACTGGTCGATTATGTGCTCAAGTATCCGTCTCAATCTCTGATCCAGCGGTTAGGGTTTTTGCTGGATCATTTAAAGATCGCGACTCCGTCTTCTGAACGAGAACGCTTGTTGCAGCGCGTCGATAAGAATTTTTGTTATTTGGGCAGGCGAGGGAAATGGGGAAAGGGTGGCAAACAGAATGCCACCTGGCAAGTGATTGAAAACATTCCAGAAAGCGAAATCCAGGCGGAGATTCAGATTGGCTGATGATTGAAAAACGATTAATCCAATGGTATGCTGCAAATTCCGGCGTAGATTTAGACATCGCCGAACGAGAAGTCGTCCTCACGTACGTCATGAAAGTGTTTTGTGATGCCGGCTTGTTGTCGCACCTGGCTTTCAAGGGTGGCACCGCTATCCGGAAGATTTTCCTGGGGAACCAGGGTCGTTTCAGTCTGGACCTGGATTTCACCATGGTGAGCGATCTCGACCCCGAAGAATTTGTGATCGATATGGTTTCCGTTCTGCAAAATCAGGAACATTATGGCATCACGTTTGCTATCCGCTCAGAAGACTATTATGCCAACCCCGATTCTTGCGGCGCAGTCGTCACCTACCAACATGAATGGTCGACGAATGGGAACTTTAGCATCCAGGTCAGTTTCAGGGCGAAACCAATCCTTGCCGTGCAGCCAGCAGGCTTTATCAAGGAACGCTATTTCCAGTGGTTGGAAATAGAATCACCCCTTGTACCTACATTGGATTTGCATGAAATCATCGGGGAGAAGATTCGCGCCACCGCGCAGCGCAGCCGGATCCGCGACCTGTATGATCTGTACCAGTTTGCATCTCCGCGTTTTGATCGAAACGTTGTGCGCCGGATTGCGATTTTAAAATGTTGGGAAACGAACTATGCCTTTGCCCCATTCTCTTTTCTTCAAGCTTTATCTGAGAAGAAGTACGATTGGGCGGACCTGGAACGCCTGGTCAAACACGGTAAAAGCCTGACGCCTGACGTAATTTTTGAAAAATTGCAGCAAAGCTATCGCTTCTTAGCAGAAATGGATGCGGATGAGGCGGTTCTGGCCAGTGACCCCTATCGTCGGGAAAGAAAAGTCTATCAACGTTTGCTCGCAAGTTTCTAAAATGGGATAGAACTGCATTGTTTTTCCATTCAACTGGCAATGGGGTAATCCGACTTTTGCTAGGAAGCCCCTTGCCGAGATGCTACAATACCATTGATGATGTCATAAGCTAATCGGTCGCCTGAAGTACCCTGGACTGCACCTTTTTCTACCGTAGGAGCGACCGCCCGTAAACTCTTTTCCATAACGAGTTTGCGGGTGGTCGCTCTTTTTAATCCCCATCAGAGGAG
>JBBRWF010000621.1:0-2849 GCA_038249405.1 Anaerolineales bacterium | reverse complement strand
GATTGGAGATAATGTTAGCCAGGGGGTGGGACACCTCGCCCATCCCGGACTTGTCAAACGGATCGTGGCAGGGGCATTGGTCAACAGTCCTGCGTTTCAAAAACTGGCCGTCGAAAATAAAGTGGAAGCCTACACTCTTCCGCAAGGATCTCTTTCCGAATTGACCCGCGAAATGGCCGCGGGACGTCCCGGTCTGTTAACCCAGACAGGCTTGCACACGTTCGTTGATCCTCGCGTCAGCGGCGGAAGACAAAGCGAGTGCGCGCGGGAAGATCTGGTTGAGGTTGTCGAGCTGGCTGGAAAAGAATGGCTCTTTTACAAGCCTTATAAAGTGGATGTGGTATTTCTACGCGGTACCACTGCTGACGAAGACGGCAACGTAACGATGGAGCGTGAAGCGGTTTTTGGCGAGATGCTCTCGATGGCACAGGCTACCCATCGGAACGGCGGTATTGTCATCGTCCAGGTTGCGCGGTTAACCCAGCGTGGTACGCTGCCCGCAAAACAAGTCAAAATTCCCGGCATGCTGGTGGATCTGGTCGTCGTTGATCCAATCCAGCGCCAAACGTATCTAATGGATTACAGCCCGGCATATGCCGGTGAAATCAAAGTTCCATTGTCTGAGATCACGCCATTGCCTATGGATCCTCGCAAGGTGATTGCGCGTCGGGCGGCCATGGAACTGTGCCCCGGTGCAGTCTGCAATTTAGGCTCAGGCGTATCCACTGGAATCGCCAGCATCGCCGCTGAAGAAGGCATTGTGGATCAGATTGTATTGACCAACGAACAGGGTTTGATTGGCGGCGTGCCCTCGTCGGACGCTGGCGCGGCTGTCAATTACACTTCGATCGTTGACCAGCCATACCAGTTTGATTTCTATGATGGCGGCGGATTGGATCTGGCGTTTCTATCATTCGCTGAAGTGGACGCGGCTGGCAGTGTCAATGTCAGCCGCTTCAATGGCCGTATCATCGGTGTGGGCGGATTTATCAACATCAGCCAGCATGCAAAAAAAGTGATCTTCAGCGGAACATTTACCGCAGGCAGCGTGGAAATTGCATGGCCGGATGGAATGACTGTCATCACGAAAGAAGGCAGGTTCAACAAATTCGTCTCGCAATTGGAGCAGGTATCCTATAACGGAACGTTTGCCCAGGAACGCGGACAGGAAGCGTTGTACATCACCGAACGGGCGGTTTTTCAACGCGGGGATCATGGTATCGAACTGATCGAAATTGCTCCTGGCATAGACCTTGACCGCGACATTCTGGCACACATGGATTTCAAACCGCATATCTCACAGGATTTAAAAATGATGGATGCCCGTTTGTTCCGCAAAGAAACGATGGGATTGGCTGGCGATCTGGCCGGCAAGGAGCCCTGCAATATCCCGGCACGTTTGAGAAAGCAGAAGTGAATAATGAATACAATCCCTGAAAATATTCCAAGTGAAGAAACTTCGGCCATTCAAGTCTCGCGACCGCTTGATGGGCTGGCGGTTATTACGATTGTTTCTGAACCGCTGGGTGTTTTACGGCATACGGTCAAGCGTGCTTTGATGCGTACGCTCGCGGAACTGGAACAGGATGTTTCTGTCCGTTGTGCGGTTTTGACCGGTATGGGCAAAGCTTTTTCTGTCGGTTCGGATATTCGTGATTTCAGCCAGGAAGTTGGCTGGCTGTTGGAAAACGATTACTGGGAATCAACATTGAATCAAATGGTTGAAGATGTGCGCTTTCCGGTCATTGCCGCCTGCAACGGTCATGCATTGGGCGGCGGAGCTGTCCTGGCGCTGGCCTGCGACTTCCGAGTGGCGGCTTCTTCTGCCAAATTTGGTTTTCCTGAAGTAAAGGTGGGAGCGTTTGCAAGCGGGAGCGGCACGCAGCGCCTGCCTCGGCTGGTGGGACGCGGCCGGGCGCTCGAACTGCTGCTTACGGGCCGTGTTATCAACGCTGACGAAGCATTCCAATATGGACTCGTGGAATACATCTACCCCGATAACGAGATGATGGAGAAAGCTGTTGAGCTTGCCGGACAGATCGCCTCATACTCCGGACTCGTAACTGCCGCTACCAAGCAGTGTGTGAACCACGGTCTGCGAGATGGCTGGCAAACCGGATTGGCACTTGAAAGCGATCTGCGTGTCAAAACTGGAAGAGGCCCGGATGCGTCAGAAGGCCGAATGGCCTTCCTCGAAAAACGAGAACCGAAATTCAATAAAGAAACTTAGAGGACAAATAAATGCGACTCGTTACCTACATGCGTAACAGCAAACCCTGCCTGGGAGTATTACTGGATAAAAAAGTGGTAGATGTGCAATCTGCATATCAGGAATATTGTCGCGCCACCCGTCAGCCGGCTTCATTAACAAACTATTTTGATTCCATGCTGGATTATCTGAAAGCAGGTAAAGATGCTTTAAAGGTGCTAACAGAAATCATCCAGTTTGCTCAAACAAAAATGACCGAGGAGAAGGATGTTCTTTTTGATCTGGATGATGTCATCCTTCTTGCCCCAATATCAAATCCCGGGAAAGTCATTTGCATTGGCGGTAACTTTCCTGCTGCTGGAAAATTAACAGCACCGGATTTTCCGATTATCTTTCTAAAACCCGCCAGCACGATCACTGGTCCAAGAATGTCAGTCTGGATCTCTGAAGTTACCGCAAATGTGGCTTATGAAGTCGAATTGGTGGTTGTGATTGGCAAACGGGCACGCAATGTAAAGTTTGGTGATGCGTCAAGCTATATTGCCGGGTTTACCCTCGCAAATGATCTGGGTGATCGCGTGTTGGAAAAACGGACCTCGCAGTGGACTACGGGAAAAATGTTCGACTCTTTTACTCCGCT
>JBBRWF010000620.1:0-2856 GCA_038249405.1 Anaerolineales bacterium | reverse complement strand
GGTTCGGTAAAGCCTGGAAAGTGCCCGCTGGTGTAATCAAAGTTGCCGCCATCCACAACGATACCGCCTATGCTGGTGCCGTGCCCGCCAATCAGTTTGGTGGTGCTGTGGGTGATGACGTTTGCGCCCCATTCAAACGGGCGGAACAGGTAAGGCGTGGCAAAGGTGTTGTCGATCATCAAAACGACTTTGTGCTTTTTGGCAATTTCGGCCACTTCTTCGAAAGGGAAGACGGAAATATCCGGGTTGCCAAGCGTTTCGCCGTAGATGATTTTTGTATTAGGGCGAATGGCATTCTCAAAGTTTTGCGGATCGGTTGGGTCCACAAAAGTGACATCGATGCCCAGTTTGCGCAGTGTGTAATTGAACTGGTTGTAGGTCCCACCGTACAGGCGGCTGGATGAAACAATATGGTCGCCAGCCTGAGCCAGTGTGAAAATGGCTTGCGCCTGGGCAGCATGGCCGCTGGCAGCTGCCACCGCCGCAACGCCGCCTTCCAAGTCAGCGATACGCTTTTCAAGCACATCGGTGGTGGGGTTCATCAGGCGCGTATAAATATTGCCCAGTTCCTTAAGGGCAAACAGGTTGGCGGCGTGCTCGGTGCTCGTAAACTGGTAACTGGTGGTCTGATAGAGAGGCACTGCACGGCTGCCGGTGGTGGGGTCGGGTGTATAGCCAGAATGAAGTTGGCGGGTAGCAAATCCATATTTGCGAGATTGAGCAGACATAAGATAATCCTCCAGAAAGTATGAATATTCGCCCTTATCCAGAAGAGAAACAAAAACCTCTCCCGGTAAGTATAAGAAGAGGCATGCGCAGTTACCATCCTCTCATCTTCCAGATCGTGCTGCCGGAATTGGCACCTTGACTGGTCACAGTCAGGTTGCCGAGGCTTCGTAGGGCCGGTCCCTCCGCCTCTCTGGATAAGAGCAACTATTGAATTGTTAGTTTGCGGTTATATCACCGACAAATTGGAGTGTCAAGGGGTAAATTACAAAACACCGTTTTATTGAGAATACCCCCAATAAACTGAATTTCCCGGACCTGAAATATGTTGAAAGCAGGCATGCTATACTAATTCCAGAATAGCAAAGGATTTACTTTATCGTATGGAGCGCCGGGATGCGAATCAAAAAGAATTGGATTCCTGTTTTGCTGGGTTTGATTGTGGGGGTGGGTTTACTGGGCTGCGTTCCTGCAATGACGCCTGCGCCTGCGATCACGCCAACTGCGGCGCCCGGGCAGTATGACGGGCAGTGGAATGGATCTGCCGTTTTAGAAGATGGACGAAGTGTCAATCTGTCTTTTAGCGTGCAGGGTTCGGCGTTAAGTGCGGTAACCTATCAATTTACCGGCGGGGCAGGGTTGCCCTGCACCAACATCTCTTACAGTCAAATTCCCGCACAAGATCGTCCGCGACTCAGCGGCGTTAAACTTCTGGCTGCGCCGGGCATCGATTTACAGCTCGCCGCTGAATTTAACTCACCCGGCGCTGGCAGGCATGGCCGGAGCGTTATACGCCAGCAGCTTTGCTTATGTTGATCCGGATATCCTTTCCTTTCACTGGACGGCGATGCTGCTGACGATGGTTATTCTGGGCGGGGCAGGCAGCGTGCCCGGAGTAATGCTGGGAACCATGTTGATCATTGGCTATGACAAACTGTTTATTCCCCGATTCTCGGCACTGCTGGCACTTTTCTGGCCCAGGGATTTCTTTATCGGCGCTGTTCCAGACCTGCGCGGGACAAGCTTTTTCAATTTTGGCCTGATCCTATACCTGACAGTGCTGCTGCGTGCCCGCAAAGGGAAAGGCAAGTAGCGGCAGCGGCTCGATTCTTATCTGCTTCATATATGATGATTTGCTGCTTATGCTATAATTTCTCTTTCTGAAAGGGACACTATGCTGCAAAAATTCATGTCAATGGTCGGGGGAAACCCCAATAAACGCGAAGTTGAACGCTTGACCGAGAAGATTCTGCCGGTCAATACGTTTGAGATTCAATATGAGAAATTAAGCGATGATGAGCTGCGCGCAAAGACTGACGAATTCCGCGCCCGTCTGGCAACAGAACTGAACGGTATTGATGATGTCAAAGAGCGCCAGACAGTGGAACAAAGCGTTCTGGACGAACTGCTACCGGAGGCATTTGCGGTCGTACGCGAAGCATCCAAGCGCACGCTGGGAATGCGGCATTATGATGTGCAATTGATCGGCGGTGCGGCACTGCACCTCACTAAAATTGCTGAAATGCGCACCGGCGAGGGTAAAACACTGGTCGCCACCCTGCCGCTGTATTTAAACGCGCTCACCGGGCGCGGAGTTCACCTGATCACTGTTAACGATTACCTCTCTCGGCGCGATGCGCGCTGGATGGCACCCATTTATCATGTGCTGGGATTGACAGTTGGCATTTTGCAGTCAGCCGCCGCCACCGAAAATGGGAAAAAGGCGTTTCTGTACGACCCGGAACGTGACTCACCGCAGGAAGACAAAGACAAACTGCGCCTGGTGGATCGCCGCCTGGCGTACGAAGCCGATATTACTTACGGTACAAATGCCGAGTTTGGCTTTGATTATCTGCGCGATAACATGGTCTACACCACTGCGGAGAAAGTACAGCGCGGCCATTATTACGCCATCGTTGATGAAGTCGATAATGTGTTGATTGACGAAGCGCGCACGCCGTTGATCATTTCGGGTCCAGCTTCTGGCGACCTGGAATATTACGGACAGATGGCTCAGCTTGTAAAACAGTTGGTGTCGGAAGATTATGAAGTTAACGAAAAAGACCGCTCCATCTCCATGACCGAGATCGGCACCGCACATGTGGAGCAGCGGAACCGGCAACTGCGTGG
>JBBRWF010000619.1:0-2856 GCA_038249405.1 Anaerolineales bacterium | reverse complement strand
CAGAACAGGAGCAGCAGATTGTCCAATCAATCTCCGTGGTCAAGCTGCTTGATCAGGTAGAGCTGCCCGCGTTCAAAGCCGCGGTCGAGATAATATTTGCGGGTGCCAACAGCCGAAATGACGGCGAGTGTCTTGTAACCGTGCTGCCGGGCGAGGCTCTCGGCTTTGAGCAGCAAGCTGGTTCCGAGGCCGGTGTGCTGCGCTGCGCCGCTTGTTTCTGCGCCGACAGCCAGGGACTGCCCGTATACGTGCACTTCGCGGATGAGGGCGGCATCTTTCAGGTCCGCGATGCCGGTTTGCACGGTTTCGGGCACAGGCAAGCTGAGGCGCAAGAAACCTGCGAGATGGTCATCAGGGGTGACGTAAGAGAGAAAATGCTCTTCGGCATAAGCAGCCGGGTAGGTCAGATCGTCCAGGCGCAGGGTATCTGGATTGACATCTGTGCCGCGCACTTCGCGGCAGCGAATGCAGGTGCATTGTGTACCGCGCCGTTTCAACTCGGCAGAGACATCCATGCGCAGGCTGGTGCGCCGGTTGCCTTCGACCACATTGGTGGATGGAATATCGCGGATGATGCGATTGACGCGGCAGTAGCGCGGAATTCTGGGTTTGATATCGGCGATCAAATCGATCAATTCTTGGGTGGTGTATGGGTGGAATTCACCGCGCTGCCAGACTTCGTACAGTTCTGCATTTGCCAGCAGCTGGTTGGGGTAAATTTTGATCTCATCCGGGCAAAAACCGGTCCATAAACGCGCAAAATCCTGGCGGTCGCTGTGCGGCGTGGCACCGTGCAGGTTGGGCATCCAGTGCAGGACGATCTTGAAACCGCCCGCGCGCAGCAGGGCGACTGCTTTAAGGGTCTGCCGGACGGTATGGCCGCGTTTGTTCATCTCGAGAACGCGGTCATCCAGGCTCTGGGCACCCATCTGGACTTTGGTGACGCCCAGGGTGCGCAGCCAGATCAGTTCTTTGGGGTCGATCTCATCCGGACGGGTCTCGATTACCAGCCCGACATTGCGGTGGGAGGCGCTTTCGTTGAGAGTGTGCGCCTCGGCCAGGCTGGCGGATTGAGCGCCGCCGGTTTCATTCATGGCATCGAAGCAGCGTTTGACAAACCATTCCTGATAATCGCGGCGGTAAGCGCTCCAGGTGCCGCCCAGAATCAAAAGCTCAATCTTATCGGTGGGGTGGCCGAGCGACTCGAGGGCGGTGATGCGCGATTGCACCTGTGTGAAGGGGTCAAAGTTATGCTCGAGCGCACGCATGGCACCGGGTTCATCGGGCAGGTACGATTTTGGCATGCGCACATCGGTGGGGCAAAAAATGCACTTGCCCGGGCAGGGATAGGGTTTGGTGAGCACGGTAACCGTCGTGACGCCCGAAAGAGTGCGGACGGGTTTCATGCGGATGGTTTCGAGCAGGGTTTTATCGGGGATTTGCTCAGCGGAGGCAAGCATCTCGTTATAGGCGCCCACCAGGGCGGCCTTGCTGAGCACTCCACCACCAGTTTGCGGGTGAGCGCGCAAGGCATCCAAGACGGCTTTCCCGGCACGGACGTCATCCAATACCAGCCTGGCGAGGGTTATCTTTTCAGGGGTGAGGGTGTTATTGTGTTTCCAGCGTTTTTGACGTTCGGAAATTGTCATGATTAGCCCATCGGGTACTTCATGCGCTGCCCACCGATGACATGCATGTGCAAGTGAAAAACCGTCTGGCCGCCGTGCACCCCGGTGTTGACAATGGTGCGGAAGCCGTCTTCAGTGATGCCATCCATTTCAGCGATTTTTCGGGCGGTGGTAAACAGGCGCCCCAGGATGCATTCATCTTCTGCTTGGGCATGGCTTACGGATTGAATATGTTTGTTGGGCACGATCAGTACATGGGTGGGGGCAACGGGATGGATATCGCGGAAAGCGGTGACCAGCTCGTCTTTGTAAATAATATTGGCCGGAGCTTCTCCGGATGTGATCTTGCAGAAAATGCAGGGTGGGTTCATTTGTATTTGATACCAGTTCGATGTGCGTGAATGAAGGTGGATTGCGAAGGCGCGCAGTTTGGGCGGAATATTCGTTCTCATGGCTGTGGTATAGGCCCGAGGGTCGGCGCGCATACTATATCGTAATATTCAAGTTCAGCGGCTTTGTTTTGCTCGGCATAGGCGGCAGCGGCTTCGCCGATCATGCGAACCGTGTCGAGGTGTGAACGGGCATCTGAAGACCAGTAGCGCGGCAAAGTCATGAGTGGATCGTTTACGAAGCCTTCTGGAATGTAGGATGGGCGGGCGGGGTCGGCTGCAGCGCTGTTGGGCACCCAGTTATACATGATGGGGCCGCGCGGGTTGATGGTAAAGCCAAGCTGGTAACCGTACTTTCGAGCTGCCTGTGCCGGACGTGAGCCAAAATCACCGCCAGGCCAGATAATGGCGATGGGTGTTTTATTAAAATGGGTTTTGAAGGCGTCGATCGAGCCTTGCAGCTCGCCCTTGATATATTCATCGGTTGAAGCGTCATTCATATTAATATTATGAACCACGCCGTGCGCCTGGTGATCGACCCAGCCTTCTGCTTCGATGGCGGCATTTTCATCCCACCACAGTTGAGGGGTGTCTGCCGGGCTGAGCCAGGAATTGATGACCTTCCAACCCCACTGATCGTAATATTCCTTGAAGGTTGTATCGAAATAAGCACGACGCTTGCGATCATCGACGATTAAAAGGACGGAGCGCTGCGGAATTTTAGCGTTGTGGTAAAGAAAATCGGCGGCTTGCTGCATGGTGACAGCCTGGAAACCCATCTCGTGCAGGTCATTCATTAATTTTCGGAAATATGGAATGTCAATCATGTCGGGTTGGGT
>JBBRWF010000618.1:0-2884 GCA_038249405.1 Anaerolineales bacterium | reverse complement strand
ATATAGGTAGTGACGCTGTTTGCGGAGCTCACAACGTACCAAAAAATCGAAATCGGCGTTGAACTGGACGCCTAGCGGTTTTTGGGGCGTGATGTTTGCGAGCATGCGGGACGATATAATATTAATATGGACGCGTGGATATGCGCGTCTTGCAGCCAAATCGGCTATGGGATTGTTGGGATGGATAACCATATTATTACTCCTATCTGTGCAACACTATAACATATTTTGTGCCCGGTACTAGCAATCAACAGGCTAGGGGTTTTTTAGCTGTGAGATACGCCCAGGGCGCGAAGCGCCCAGGGCTTAATCTGGCTGGGGTGATTGTATTGGGGGTTGGCAGCGTGGAGTAATTGCCATTTCCTATTCTATGGCTGCAAAATGACAAATGAATGAATAAAACCGCTTCAATTGTGCAGAGAATGTGGAGGAGTGAATTCGCTAAACACCCTTGAATCAATGGAGACTGCCTCAGCAGCAGTCTCCATTGATTCCAAATTGCACCAGGTCGCACTTATTCAAATCAAGGTTTTGCCTCATCTCCCAGAGTGGCTTGCAGTTTTAGGGTCTGGCTGCCGCGCACAACTTCTACCGCCACCTTGTCGCCGGATTTGTACAAGAACAGAGTGTTTATAAACGAATGGGTTTCATCCAACGGCGTATCACCAATTCGTGTAATAATATCGCCGGGATGGATACCAGCCTGGTCTGCCGGGCCATTGATCTTGACATCCGTCACATAAACGCCCCATTGCGCTGGCAGCCGGTAAGCGGCTGCGATATCCGGGTTGACCAGTTGTGAGCGAATCCTCAGGGTAGGGCGCGAAAAATAACCTTTTTGCATGATCTGTTCAGCCACCGCCCGCGCCGTGTTGACCGGGATGGCAAACCCCAATCCTTCCGCCACCGAACCGCTGCCGCTGTTGCGCACGATCAGGGTATTGATGCCGATCAATTCTCCGGCCAGGTTCACCAGCGGGCCCCCAGAGTTGCCCTGATTGATCGCCGCATCAGTCTGGATCAATCCTTCCACCAGATACCCTTGCCCGGTATCAATTGAGCGGCCTGTAGCGCTGACCACTCCAACCGTCACCGAATTCTTAAAATCGCCCAGCGGCGAACCAATCGCAATCACAGATTGCCCTGGCTTCAGCAGGTCAGAATTTCCCAGGTTTACTACCGCAGGTACGGTGTCTTCGGTTTTTAAGACGGCAATATCTGAATACTGGTCGGTGCCTACAATAGTGGCCTGCTGTTTGCTGCCGTCTGAAAGCACAATGGTTACCTGCTTGGTCCCTTCAACCACATGGTTGTTGGTCAAAATGTAGCCTGCCTGCGATATGAACACACCGCTGCCGCTCACTGTCTGATCGCCGGTTGGACCAAAAAATGTCATCTGCCCGGGAATTGTGCCAACTACTGTGACAACTGCCGGCCCCACCTTTTGAACTGATTGAGTAATGGTGGTTTCAATTTCAGTGTTTTTGATCACCAGCTTCTGGCTTGTATTCTGCGCAGGTGTTGCTGATGCCAGTGCAGTGTTTCCTGTTACTGCAAAGGACCCCTGGCGGGCAGCCTGGTATACAACCAGGCCTCCGGCAATGGCGCCTGTCAGCGCGGAACCTGCGGCAACCATCATGATCATAAATAAATACAATATTCTTTTCCAGGACACTTGAAACTCTCCTAACCCGGTTTTACCGGGCAGCCTGCTGGCTTATTGGCCAGACTGTGCTGTTAAAGCGCACTTCAAAGCTGCTACCCTGCCCGGGTTTGCTTTCCACAAACACCTTGCCATCATGAGCTCGCACGATCCAATCCACGATTGCCAGGCCGAGTCCATTCCCGCCTTGCTGATCATCCTCGCCGCGCGAACGGGCCTTGTCCACTCGAAAAAACCGGTCAAAGAGGTGGGGCAGGTGTTCAGGCAGAATTCCCGCGCCGTCATCCGAAACGCGCAGCCATGCAGTGGTTTCATCCAGCCCGGTTTCCACGCGCATGCACTTTTCAGGCCCATCCGTGTATTTGATACCGTTTTCCACCAGGTTACTGATCATCTGCATCAGGTACTGCCGGTCGCCGAGAATGTAAACTTCCGGCATCTCGCCCGCTTCCAGGCGAATATTTTTGCGTTCCGCCAGCGGAGACAAACGTTCCAGCGCATCCAGCGCCACCTCGCTCAGGTCGAGCCGGGTCATCTCCATTGCCATCTGGCCTGAATCCATGCGCGCCAGGGTTAACAAGTCATTCACCAGGTGTGACATGAATTCATTTTCGCTGCGTATCACCCCCAGGGCGCGCTGATATTCTGGCGCAGTTCGTTTGGAAGCCAACGCTCTATTCGATTCAAGATTGACAATGGTCAGGGGCGTGCGCAGTTCATGGCTGGCATCTGCCACAAATTGCCGCTGCCGTTCAAAAGCGGTTTGCAAACGTCCAAGCATGGCATCAAAGGTGCTGGCCAGTTCGCCAAGTTCATCCTTGCTGTTCATATTCAAGCGTCTGTTCAGGTCAGTCTCGCTGATGGTCCGTGCCGCCTGGGTAATGCTGTGAACCGGTCGCATGGCACGGTCTGCAAGCCATAATCCGCCGCTCAACGCCACCAGGATGGTCAAAAGATTGCCAAGCAGCAGGGTTACCATGAGGCGGTTGTTTAATTTATAAGGGTCAAAAGGGCTGCCCAGAATCACATATCCGCTTTGCGCTGCAGTCGCTACTGGCTTAACCACAAAAAAATAATGTGAAGTAACACCCTTCCATTCAGAGATCCACGAAACCAGTCCGTCCGAAGCATGGTCAGGGTTTGCCTGTGCAAGTTGGGATGCCAGCGCAGCCTGTGCGGTTTTCACAAGGGCTAACATATCTTCACTCGACGGAATGCCCT
>JBBRWF010000617.1:0-2891 GCA_038249405.1 Anaerolineales bacterium | reverse complement strand
TATCCACCGGGTCGATGGCGCTGGGCAGGATGCGACTGGCGCGCCCGGTAACAAGGTAAACTGCTGGCGGTGTGTTGGTGTAGATGATTGTTTCAGGCGGCAGATTGCGCAAAGTGGTCATGAGCAGCGAGTCGTGCCATTTCCAGGATGCATATCCCTGCCCAGCCTGGGTGAAGTTACTCAGGCCTTGCTGGCTGCTGTAAGCTGAGAATGCCAGCGCAACCAGCGCCAGACTAAAAGTCAGCTTCTGCGGCCAGGGCTTTCCACTGCCTTGCTGGAATAGCCATGCTCCGGCGATTGCACTGAGCAGCATTAGCGAGACGTAGATTGGCGCCAGGATCCTGGGTTGGAATTTGGTGCTGGCGTCAAAAAAACTCATTGAAAATAAAACTGCGCCCAGATAGCCAAATATATAAAGTGTGGTTGTAAAGCTGATGGGCTGTATCGCTTGTTTTTGCGGTCTCATGATGACCTGCCAGGTGCGCAAGGCTAGCCAGGCGAAAAGAAGCACTCCAACGACAACCAGCAGGCCTGGCAGCCACCCGGATTTTATCAGGGCTGCTTGCCAGCTTTCCATGGGCAGTAGGAATTGTGCAAAATTTGGTAACACTGGCTGGATGTTTTCGGCTGTAATTGGGTGAAACTGAAAACTTCGGTTGGTGACGTTCCCAGCGCTGAGTTTATTGCGTAAAAACCAGGCAGACATGAGTGGAAAAGCCGCTGCCAAATATAAGGAAGTGGATTTCAGGCGTGCAGGCCAATTATTTTGCAGTAAAACAAGGGCAACCACACTGGTTGGCAGTAGTGCAAGTGCAGAATAGCGAGTTAAAAACGCCAGACTGGATATAACGCCTGCTAACGCAACCCAGACCATTTTCTGTTTTCCCCGTTTAGGTGTTGATTCAGGTGGATTATTGACTGTATTATCAAGGTACAGGTCGATCAAAATAAAAGAAAGCAGGCTCAAAAACAAATAAAGCGGCTCGCTGAGCGCGAAGACATGCACGCGCAGAAGCGATATGTTGAGCATGAAAATTGCCGCCAGCCAGATTCCGGCTGCCTGTGAGCGCGTTGCGCGCCATCCTAATAATCCCAACAGCGCAGTATTTGCGCCAAAGAGTAAAATGTTTAAGATGCGAACTCCGCGCAGTGGGTCGATCTTGAGCAAACCAATTGCGGCCAGGGTTAGTGAAAGCAGTGGTGGGTAATGGGTTATTGCTTCCAACTCACTATCTAACCAGATATCGCTATAGCCTTTGCCCTGCAGGATAGAACGCGCCCCGGCAATATAAGCTGCCGAATCGTTTGCCAATCCTGCTCCCGATGGCGTGGCGATGTTCATAATAGCCATGGCGCACAGGGCCAGAACAAGAATGATCACGAAAAACGGGGAGCGTCCAGTCATTGTTAAGATTTAATCCCTGCCCGGCACTGGCCGGGCAGGGTGGCAGAGCAAATTTTTTTTAAGCCTTGAGCAAGTAGCCTTGTTCTTCCAGATAAGCAACGATCTTGCGAGCGTTTTCCTCGGGAGTAATACCTGAGCCCATCAGGTTGATTTCGGGGGAAACCGGGGCTTCGTAGGGATCGTCCACGCCAGTAAAGCCCATCGGTTTGCCGTCTACCACAGCTTGACGGGCCTTCGCGTACAGGCCTTTGACATCGCGTTGTTCGCAGACTTCCACGGGAGTGTCCATGAAGATTTCGATAAAGTTTTCACCGACCATCTTGCGGGCTTCCTCGCGGGTGGCGCGGTAGGGGCTGATGGCCGCGCAGATGATTGCACCGCCGGCATGCACAATTTCGCCCGCTACAAAGCCAATGCGGATGATGTTGGTATCGCGGTCTTCTTTTGAGAACCCCAGACCCTTTGAAAGGTGGGTGCGAACCACATCACCATCCAAAATCGCAACTTCGCGCCCGCGTTCTAGTAGTAGCGAGGTCAACACCTGGGTGGTGGCCGATTTTCCGGAGCCGCTCAGGCCAGTGAACCAGATACAGTAGCCTTGCTTGTTGCGTGGCGGGTACATTTCACGCAAGATTTCGGCTGTTTCTGGGCGGGTGAACCACTCTGGCAGCAGTTTGCCCTGTGCCAGGTAATCATCTCGAACTTGTGTGCCGGAAATATTTAGTACCTTTGCGCCTTGGGGAACATCCTTGGCTTCTACATAGCGGTCTTCATCGGGTAAATAAAGCAGTTCTTCAAACGGGATCATTTTGACCCCAATCTCGACTTCGTACTGCTTCATCATTTCCTGGGCGTCATATGGGCCATAGAAAAGTTTGCCAGTCGAGTCCTTGCCGGGGCCGGCATGGTCTCGTCCTACAATGAAGTGATTTGCGCCGTGGTTGCGGCGGATGATGGCATGCATAACGGCTTCTTTGGGTCCGGCCATGCGCATCGCCAGTGGCAGTAGGCTGAGGGTAGTGCTGTTTGTGTTGTAGTAATTTTCGACCAGTGCCTTGTAAATGCGCACGCGAGTGTAATGATCCACATCGCCCGGCTTGGTCATGCCAACTACAGGGTGGATAATCAACGACCCCTGAACCTGGTCGGCGGCGCGCTTGGTCAGTTCTTCGTGGATACGGTGCAGCGGGTTGCGGGTCTGGAAAGCCACCACGTTGTCGTTACCCATGCCTTCCAGCATTTCCCGCACTTCGGCGGGTGTGCGGCGTAGTTCCACGAAATCATAATACTTGGGCAGGTTGATGACTTTGAGTGGGCCAGAGATGCAGACCTTACCCCAGCGGCCCATTTCTGAAACCATCGGGTGCTTGGAGTCTGTGGAGCCATAAGCCAGCGCAGCCTCTTTATCGGCATCCCAGTGGTAAACCTCATCCAGGGTCAGGATGGCAATTACATCATTATTAGAGTTGCGCAACACCAGGTCTTC
>JBBRWF010000616.1:0-2904 GCA_038249405.1 Anaerolineales bacterium | reverse complement strand
CCCTGGTAACCCGCGCCGATCGGAACTCCCAACTACGCAGCTCGCGCCCAACTTCGTCAAACTGGACGAGGTGTAAATTGGATGGAGCGGAATGGTCCATCACCCAATTGAAAAATGGCTGAGTAACGATTACGCCCCGGTGCAGGCTCACCTGGCAAGCCGAGTCGAGGGATGGGAAGCTCTCCAACCCGCCAAAATCGGCAAATCCAGCCACAGGTTCTCCATCAAAAAATACCTGGTAAGCGCAGGCGGACAAAGTTTCACGCAGAAGATCAACCATAATAACTCCATCTCCTATAAGGATAACCTGATAATAGCGCAAAAAGCATAATCTGACAATCAATCAAAGCGGGTTTCGTCACGTATAATTGGCGCATGTTCTCACGCCGCCTTCTTGCTCTTGCGCGCTCATCGGGCTTTGCCCTGACGTTGACCATCCTGCTGGGCTGGGGTGGAGGCCTACTAATCATCGTACAGGCCTGGTTCCTGGCCTCGATCATCAATAATGTTTTTCTCAACGGGATGCCACGCAGCGCGCTGACATGGCCGCTGACTTTTCTACTGCTGACAGTGGCCGCCAGAGCGCTGAGTATTTGGGGAGCAGATGTAAGCGCCAACCTGGTGGCGCAGCGTGTGAAGGCCGACCTGCGCAGGCGGCTCTTAACCCATTTGAGCGCACTGGGACCGGCCTTTACCGAGGGGGAACGGACGGGAGAATTGGCAACCGCCGCGGTGGAAGGCGTGGAAGCGCTGGATGCCTACTTCAGCCAGTATCTGCCCCAGGTGGTGCTGGCGGCCTCGATCCCACTTTCCATCCTGCTGCTGATCTTTCCAATGGACCTGCTGACTGGTGTCGTTTTTGTGCTAACAGCTCCGCTAGTGCCGTTTTTTATGATCTTGATTGGCAAATCTGGCGAAGCGCTGACCGGGCGGCAATTTGCCAGCCTGAGCCGACTCTCGGCGCATTTTTACGATGTGCTGCAGGGATTAACCACGCTCAAAGCGCTGGGACAAGCCAAAAGCCAGGCAAAGGTTATCGCGGATGTGAGCGAACGCTACCGGGAGGTGACCATGCAGGTGCTGCGCATCACTTTCCTTTCAGCGCTGGCGCTTGAATTATTGACCACGCTCAGCACCGCCATCGTGGCAGTGGAGATCGGGTTTCGCCTGCTGTATGGCAAGCTGGAATTTTTACCGGCACTCTTTATCCTGGTTGTAGCACCGGATTTCTACATGCCGCTGCGCCAGCTTGGGCTCAAATATCACGCGGGGATGTCGGGTGCATCGGCGGCGGCACGCATTTTTACGATCCTGGATACGCCCCTGCCCGCAGCAAAGGAACTTCAAAAAGCGGGGCAGCCAACCCGTATAGCCGCCAGCCAAGCACACTTCAGCATTCGCTTTGAAAACGTGAGCTACCAGTATGCGGGCCGCGAAACGCCTGCCCTGCAGGAGGTTTCTTTTACCATCCCGGAGGGTCAGATCACCGCGCTGGTGGGCGCATCGGGCGCGGGAAAGAGTACGATCGCCAGCCTGCTGCTGCGGTTTGTTGAACCCGGCTCCGGGCAGATACTGCGGGATAACCAGCCGCTCTCCGATATTCCGGCAGATGATTGGCGGAAACAAGTGGCCTGGGTTCCACAAACTCCCTATCTTTTTCAGGACAGCCTGGCGGCGAACCTGAGACTGGCCCGACCACAGGCTAGCGAAAGCGAACTAATGCAAGCCTGCGAGCAGGCCGGGCTGTTGGAATTTATTTCCTGCCTGCCGCAAGGGTTTGAGACCCAAATCGGCGAACGCGGTGCGCGTTTGAGCGGCGGACAAGCCCAGCGACTGGCTCTAGCCCGCGCCTTCCTTAAGGATGCTCCGTTCCTGCTGCTGGATGAACCGACTTCAAGCCTTGACCCCGGACTGGAAACGGAATTGCGCCAATCTGTGCAGCGCTTGATCAGCGGGCGCAGCGCGCTGGTAATCGCCCACCGGCTTTCCACCGTGTTTGAGGCCAATCAGATCATCGTATTGGAAGGCGGCAAGATAGTTCAAACCGGCAAGCATCAAGAGCTGGCTGCCCAACCAGGCGTTTATGCCAACCTTGTGCACGCATCCTGAAGCTCAGATAATATGTCCACATTCCGACGCCTGCTCTTCTTTGTTTTGCCCTTCTGGCCCCAGGTCTTGCTCTCCACCCTGCTCGGCGCGCTGACGATTGGCGCGAGCATCAGCCTGATGTCCACCTCGGCGTATCTGATCTCAATGGCTGCGCTGCATCCTTCGGTGGCTGCCATCAGTGTGGCAGTGGTGGGTGTGCGCTTCTTTGGCATCTCGCGCGGAGTCTTCCGCTATCTTGAACGACTTTCGGCGCATTCACTTACTTTCCGCGTGCTGGCCAAACTGCGGGTGTGGTTCTACCAGGTGATTGAACCGCTGGCTCCGGCGCGGCTGATCTCGGCCCGATCTGGTGATCTGCTCAACAGGGTAATGGCGGATGTTGAAACATTGGATAATCTTTACGTGCGGGTGCTGGCGCCGCCGCTGGCGGCCTTCATCGTGATCCTGTGTATGGCGGTCTTTATGAGCAGTTTTTCCGCGCTGCTCGGCCTGGTTCTGACGCTGTTTTTGCTGGCGGTTGGACTGGGACTGACCAGCCTGAGCCTGGGCTTGAACCAGAAACCTGGGCGAGTATTGACCGATGAACGCGCCAATTTGCGCGCCAGTCTGGTGGATGCAGTTCAGGGCCTGCCTGATCTGCTGGCCTTTGGACAGGAAAAAACCTGGCTGTCAAAAATACAGGCCAATGACGAACGCTTCGCCGCCGTGCAAACCCGCATGGCGCGGCTGGGCGGGCTGCAATCCGGGTTGAACAGCCTGCTGACAGGGCTGGGAGTGTGGATGCTGCTCTACCTG
>JBBRWF010000615.1:0-2930 GCA_038249405.1 Anaerolineales bacterium | reverse complement strand
ATGTTATTATGATGGATAGCGAGATTGCTTCTCAAGGAGCTCAGACGTGAGCAGTAAGTGGCCCGGAAAATACATCATCGGTCTCACCGGCAATATCGCCACAGGCAAGAGCGTGGTACGCAAAATGCTCGAACATCTGGGTGCTTACGGCATCGATGCCGATGCGCTCTCCCATCGTGCCATCGCCAAAGGTGCCCCCGGTTATAAACCTACCCTTGAAGCATTCGGCAAATGGATCCTGGCCGCCGACGGAGAAATCGACCGGAACAAATTGGGGCGCATGGCTTTTAGCGACCCGAGTGTCATGACCAGTCTGGAAGATATCGTCCACCCGCTGGTTTCGCAGGCCGTTGACATTCTGATCCGGCGTTCCAGCCAGCGCGTAATCGTTATTGAAGCCATCAAACTACTGGAAAGTGACCTGCGCCTCAGCTGCGACACACTCTGGACCGTGCATGTGCCGGAAGAGATCCAGGTAGGCCGCCTCATGGATAAACGCGGTATGAGCCGCCAGGAAGCTTCACAGCGAATTCGCTTCCAGAGCGCGCAGCAGCAAAAAGTCTCAGCCGCCGCAGTGGTCATCCAAAACAACGGCTCCTTTAAAGAGACCTGGAAAAATGTCCTCGCGCAATGGAAAAAGATCAGCCCCGCGACTGATACCGTGCAGGTGTTGGTCAAGGCTGTGGACGGTGAATTCACCGTAGCGCGCGGGCGCCCAAGAGATTCTGCGGCCATCGCAGAACTAGTCACCCGCCTCAGCGCAGGCAGCCACCGCATGAACCAGGATGATGTCATGGCAGCTTTTGGCGAAAAAGCCTATATGCTGCTTCAACTCAACGGCAAAAACGTCGGCATTGCGGGCTGGCAGGTCGAAAACTTGGTGGCGCGCACCACTGAATTCTTTATCGACCCGGCGGTACAGGCCGAAAAAGGTCTCAAGACGCTCATTGATGAAGTCGAGCGCGCCTCAGCAGATCTGCAATGCGAAGCATCCATTCTTTATTTACCCAAATCCCTGGCCGCCATGCAATCCTCCTGGAAACAGCTTGGATATGAACTGCGCACACCTCAATCACTCGGTGTTAGGGCCTGGACGGATGCAGCAATTGAGTCATCACAATCCAATGCGCACTTGTTTTTCAAACAACTGCGGCAGGATCGCGTTTTACGCCCCATTTAAGGCGGCAGGGAACCAGGTAATCAGGGAGTCAGGGCTGATTACCCCTTTCCCAATTGCCTATCTCTGAAATGACAGAGTTATTTAACGACCTCTTCTTCATCTTTCAGCGCCTGAACTGGCTCAGCGTTTTCGATATTATTCTGGTGACGCTAGTCTTCTTCAGTCTGCTCTATCTCCTGCGCGATACCCAGGCGATGGTATTACTGCGCGGTGCCATCTCCATCATGGTTTTGCTGGCCCTCCTGACGGCGCTGGTAAACCTCCCTGCTTTTTCCTGGTTGGTCCGCACCACTCTCCCGGCGCTTTTGCTGGCCATCCCGGTCATCTTTGCACCCGAAATCCGCCGCGCCCTGGAACGAATTGGCCGGGCCGGAACATTCATTCGCGGCAAAAGCCAGCACGAAGACCTGGAAATGCAAGCCGCCATCCAGGCTGTGGTCAGCGCCTCAGCGCGGCTTTCTTCACGCCAGCACGGCGCTCTAATCATCATCCAACGTCTCGACAGCCTGGAAGAATTTGTGCGCACGGGTGTCATCATGGATGCCAAATTGACACCTGAACTGCTCTTGCAGGTTTTCTACCCCAACACACCTCTACATGATGGGGCGGTCATCATTGATCAGAACCGTGTGCTGGCCGGAGCCTGTGTCATGCCGCTCTCAGCCAGCGGCATTCTGGTCCGCTCCCCCGAACGGCAGATGGGTCTGCGCCACCGCGCCGCACTGGGCATTTCAGAGGCGTCCGACGCAATCGCCGTCGTCGTTTCTGAAGAAACCGGCTCCATCTCCATAGCGCATGCCGGCCGCATGATCCGCAGGCTCGATCCCGAACGCCTGGAAAATATCCTAAGCGCATTTTACCGCCCGCAAGTGCAGCGCCAGGGCTTCTTTCAGCGCCACTTTCCCTACCTGTTCCGGCAGGAAGAATAAAGGACACAACGTAACCCGCTTACGTTCCGATTAGTATGAACTGGTTCCTGCGCAATTCTCGCACACTCATTCTGGCCTTCATCCTGGCTCTAGCTGTCTGGGTATCGGCTGTCACTTCAGCCGACCCGGACGAAGTGCGCACCTATCCGCGCCCGGTCTCGCTCGAAATCATTGGGCAGGATTCCGGGCTGGTGATCGTCGGCAGCCTGCCAGACAGGGTGAGCATTACCCTGCGCGCACCCAGGTCCGCCTGGAATGTATTATCTGCCAGCGAGAATCAGGTACGCGCCATCCTCGATTTATCAAGCCTGGGAGCCGGTGACCATACTGTTGAAATCCAAACACAGGTAAAGGTCCGCCCGGTACAGATTATTTCTATTTCTCCACAGAACCTGGAGTTCAGCCTTGAACCGCTGGAAACCAAATCCCTGCCCCTGGAACTGGCAGTCAATGGCGAACCGGCTGTGGGTTACCAGGCAGGCACCGTCACACTTAAACCCAGAGAAGCGGTTGTTTCAGGCCCGCAATCGCAAATCAATCGCGTTGCGCGCGTACTGTTAGAATTGAACATCGCCGGGCTGCGCCAGGATGTGCAAAGCAGCTTGCCAGTACGCCTGGTTGATGGCTTCGGTCAAACAATCAACGGGCTAACAGTTAACCCAGATATTGTACAAGTGACCATTCCCATCACCCAACAGGGCGGCTACCGTGATATCGCCGTCAAAGTGGTACCTCGTGGACAGCAGGCAGGCGGCTACCGTCTCACCGGCATTTCCGTTTACCCGCCGGTTGTCACAGTTTTCTCTGAAAACCCCGCCATT
>JBBRWF010000614.1:0-2936 GCA_038249405.1 Anaerolineales bacterium | reverse complement strand
GGGCCATGTTGCGCCCATTCTTGCAAGGGATTATAAAATTTACGTGCCGGATTGCCGAGGGCACGGAAGGAGTACAAACCCAACTGATGGGTATTCTTTCAGGCAAATGGCAAAAGATGTTGCCACGTTTGTAAAGGCTATGGGATATGATCGTATGCATATCATTGGTCATTCAAATGGCGGTAATATAGCGTTGGTTACGGTGATTGAACATCCAGAAATATGTCAAACTGCAATTCCGCAAGCGGCGAATGCTTATGTTACGGATTATTTGCGGAAGCGGGAACCAGTGGTCTTAGATCCTGATTATTACTTAGTGCATAATCCGGAAGATGTTGCGCAGATGATTTCTGCACATTCTGAAGTTCATGGCGAAAACTATTGGCGTGAACTGTTGACGATGACCATGCAGGAAATAATTTCTGAGCCTAATTATTCCGCGAAGGATCTTTCGCAAATTTCCAGACCGGTCTTCTCCATTATGGGCAGTGAAGATAAGGTAAATGCCCCTGACAGGCACGGCCAATATATTGCAGAAAATATTCCTTTCGCGGAAGCCTGGATTCCCGAAGGCATTGGGCATAACGTCCACCTTGAAATACCTGATGTTTGGTGTTCGAAGGTTCTTGATTTCCTGAAACGCAGGGGATCATCTTAGTACAGACCACTTTGAAAAGAGGATAATAAAATTATGAAATTGATTGTTGAGCCAATAACGCTTAACTTAAAGACTACTTTTCGTATTGCTCATGGGGCGGATGATCAGCGTTTTAATGTGCTGGTTCATCTTGATGAAGGGGTAGGGGAAGCCCCAGCTGTTACCTACTACGGCGAAACACAGGATAAAATTATTGCATATTTAAAAAGTGTGCCTGACCTGGGCGACGATATCTATGATATTGACGGCATTCTGGCGCAACTTCCTCCGGGTTCGCGCGCCGGGCGTGCTGCGGTTGATATCGCTGTGCATGATTTATGGGGAAAGCGGCTTGGACAACCGCTTTATCGTTTGTTTGGGCTTAACCCTCTGGATATACCGCAAACATCTTTTACTATTGCAATGGATGAACCTTCGGTGATGGCGGAGCGGGCCAGGGAATGTGGCTACCCCATTATTAAGGTGAAGCTGGGGGGAGGATCTCAGGATGAAGAGATGGTTGCGAAAATTCGCGGAGCTACGGATGCGAAATTGCGGATCGACGCAAACGCTGGTTGGTCTCGTGAGCAAGCGCTGGAGTTAATTCCCCGCATGGCAGCGTATGATCTCGAGTTTGTTGAGCAACCATTGGCAGCGGACGATATTGAAGGTTACTTTTGGCTCAAGGAAAAATTACGAACTCAAAAGGTGAAATTACCGGTTTTTGCAGATGAAAGCGCGAAAAATTCCTGGGATATTGTTCGGCTGGCGGGTGCGGTGGATGGGGTTGTGGTGAAGCTAATGAAAACGGAAGGGTTGCGTGAAGGGCTGAGAGCCATTCATACCGCAAAGTCGCATGACATGAAAATTATGCTGTCGTGTATGGTGGAAACTTCTGTTGGGGTAACTGCAGCGGCGCAGCTTGCCCCCTTGTGCGACTTTATTGATCTGGACGGGCCATTGCTCATTAAAAACGACCCGTATCGCGGGCTGCGTTATGACGGCGCATTTATATCTTTACCGGATGCACCGGGTATTGGCGTTGAAAGAAATGCCCAAAAAGCAGAATAGCCATTTGGGCGTAAGATGTGAAAGGTTTTTTCTAAAATTATTTCATTTCTGCCATAACGCGCCGGATGACTGTGTCGAGTAAAACAGGATCGATCTGCCCATTTAACCGGGCCAATACCGCAGCCTTGATCCGGTGTATCAGGACTTCTAGAGGTTGTTCCTCAGGATGGACATCTGGTTTAATTCTATTTACAAGCATGCCAAATTTAAACATGCGCTCACGGGCTAGATCGGTTAAAACTATCCCATCGTGGACATTTATACTGGTTATGCCCTGGGCGTGCATGTCTTCAATGTCACGTTCTGTGTAGAATATTTTTGGCATCCGTCACCTCGCCGTTTTTCCAGGGAAGATCATTTTCCTGGACGTCCTTCCAGATTTTCAATGGCTGTGACAGCGGCATTCCGAGCGGTTACAATTTCTGCTTCGGAGCCGGAGAGCCACATGCGACCGAACCTTCCAACTGATGAAACGTGCAGAACTTTAATGTTGGATCCCTTTTCGGCTTCGTTTAGCGCATAATTGATATATGCGGCTGGGGCGCATTCCAGCACGAGCATGGTTTCACCTGGAACAAGCATGCTGCCGCGGCGGAAACGATTGAGCAGTTGTGCCTGGTAGGGGTCAACATTGGTAATGATCTGGACCGAAGCTATTTCTGGTTTGACGCGATCTTCAATTCTGAGACCGATGCGTTCCAGGACTATTCTACCCGCCTCGATCACTTCGGATTGTGATCTTGAGTGGACTTCAAACATGCCGAATTCGCGTTCGACGATTTGAGCACCCGGCTTGGCTTCTGTGGCTTTTACGGCAATATCGACGAGGCGGAATACTTCGTTGCCAGGGGCAACTTCTATATAAAGAGCCGCCATGGCTTCGGTTGGGAGGTCACCCTGTGTTACGGTGCCGACAAAAGCCGCATATTGAGGCTGCATGCGGTCGATATAAGAATAACAGCGTAATGAAAATTCGTCGCCCATTAACGGTCTCCTGAATCAATGATTAATTGTGCATTGCGATGCCAAGCGGGGTAACAAACAGTGGACTGACAGGTACGATTGTTTCCAGGCCTGTATATTCTTGAACAACTTTATCCATACCGGGATAGGCACAGGTGCCGCCAACCAGGTATATCTTCTTTACTTTATACCCGGATACATGTTTAATAATTATGCTGCCGACTTTCTCCATCACTGGACGAACCACGGGTAGCAGGCGCGCCTG
>JBBRWF010000613.1:0-2937 GCA_038249405.1 Anaerolineales bacterium | reverse complement strand
GGCAGGTTTTCGAGCATAAACAGGTTGGCCGGGGTGATGTTTTTCTTCTGCCAGACCATTGACCGGCGCGCTTCGGTATTGAACACCGCCGAATCCATCTGTCCCAGTACCGCCACATCGTGGTTGCCAAGGATGCAAGACAGGTTGGGGATCGTGCGCAAAAGCTCCACCACCTCGTTGGGATCCGGACCGTACCCGACCACATCCCCAAGACACCAGGTAGCATCCACCGCGCCAGCATCTGCCAGCACAGCTTCCAGAGCAGTTAAGTTGGCGTGCAAATCTGAGATCACTAAGACGCGCATATTACTCCAGGAGCGCAGCAATACGCTCAACGATGATTTGAGCCACTTCAGGCTTGCTCATCAACGGCAATGGTTCACGTTCGCCACCAGCATACAACAAGGTGATACGGTTTGTATCTACAGCGAACCCGGCGTCATCGGCAGAGATATCATTTGCAGCGATGAAACTGAGTTGCTTGGAAATCAATTTTGCAGCGGCATTTTCCAGCAAATCACGACTTTCTGCGGCGAATCCTACCACAACTTTTAATTTTTTCAGGTTTTCGCGCGCGCTCGCCACCGCTGCCAGAATATCAGGCGCTTCAGTCAATTCAATCTGTGGAATACCATCGCGCTTCTTTAATTTATGTGTGGCGACATGCTTGACCTGGAAATCAGCCACGGCGGCGGCCATCACCAGCGCATCGGCGTCGGCGCAAGCGGTCAGTACCGCTTCCAACATTTCTGCGGCGCTGCCGACTTTCAGCAACTGTGCGCCGACTGGCGGCAGCAGCCCGGTGGGATGTGAGATCAACGTAACCTGGGCGCCTGCGTCCAGGGCGGCCTGCGCGAGGGCGTAGCCCTGCTTGCCGGATGAGCGATTGGTGATATAGCGCACGGGATCAATAGCTTCCTGGCTGCCGCCAGCAGTGACAACCAGCTTTTTACCGGCCAGCCTGGCTGTGCGCGCCAGAGCCAGGCGGATATGCCCGAGGATCTCATCCGCCTCGAGCATGCGCCCCTGCCCGCTCAGGCCTGAAGCCATCCGTCCAACGGCCGGGCCAGCGAAAAGGACGCCGCGCTCGCGCAAGATACGCACATTGTCCTGGGTGGCCGGGTGTTCATACATGCCAGCATCCATGGCCGGGGCAACCAGTGTGTCGCCCTGCATGGCAAGAGCGGTGATCGTGAGGAGGTTATCGGCCAGGCCATGAGCCAGTTTTGCGAGCGTATTGGCGGTGCAAGGCGCAATCACCAGTAAATCGGCTTTATGACCAAGGCCGACATGCAAAATATGTGCATCGCCACCCCAAAGGTCAGGCGAAGTGAAGGCTTTGCGGCCGGTAACGGATTGAAAGGTCAGCGCCGATACAAATTGCCCGGCGCTTTCGGTCAGGATCACATCCACCAGCGCACCCTGTTGGGTCAGCCGGGAGGCTAATTCGACGGCCTTGTAGGCAGCGATGGAACCCGTAACACCCAGGATGATTTGCTTGTCAGAAAAAATTGTCATATCAAATAATTATAATGCCTTCCCCCATCAGATTGGTCAATAAAACACAACCGTGTACCCCTGCATTTTTTCGCCATCATATTGAAAGCGCGCCGAAAAAATCTTGTCTTGCTGCAACCAGGGCATGAAGATCAGGTCGGATGGCCACAAATTCAACGCGGTCACTTCTTGATCCGCAATCCATGCCAGGCGGCCTTCTTTTGAATCAACCTGCTCTATGAGTTCACCGCTGAACCCGTTGACGCTGAATACCCAGACGTACCAATCTTCTTCTTTAAAGTTGGCAAAGATCAACAAGCCGTTATAGCACGGCTGAACTATTTTTAAACCGGATTCTTCGAACACCTCGCGGATCACGCACTGTTCGGGTGATTCGCCGGGCTCCAGCTTGCCGCCCAGACCGTTCCATTTGCCAGCATGGATATCATTGGCTTTTTTTATGCGGTGAAGCATCAGTGTTTTTTGATCCTGACGGACATAGCACAGTGTGGCAAGTTTCATATTAATCACCTGGTATTTCTAAAACTTAATCAAAATCAATGCAGCAATCAACAGGCACAATCCTACCGCATTTTTTTGGCTTGCGGAAGGTAATTTCGCACGAACAGACCAAGGTTTTAAAAGAATGCACGGTAAGCTGAGTTAAAAAATATCCGTTCCCAATCCTCTCTTCATGCGGGGCAAGTGGACAGATCCAGCTTTGCTCACTAACTGTAAAAAGAGGCTGCAAAGACATCCGCATGTAGGTTTTGCAAGCGTGAAATTTGGCGGTAAAATTGAATTAATAATGGACTTGAATTGTCAACCTGTTTATTATCTTTATCGAAATAACCTGAATATTATTCTGATTTACTTTTTGCAACTATACAGGAGAAATTTATGCCAGCAGCTTCCGAAGATATCCTGGCCGTCATTCTTGGCGGTGGTCGTGGTACCCGGCTTTACCCACTTACCAAACTGCGCGCCAAACCGGCCGTACCGATTGCCGGAAAATATCGCCTGATTGATGTGCCGATCAGTAACTGTATCAACTCTGGCATATATCACATTGCTGTTCTTACCCAATTTCACTCCGTTTCCTTAAACAGGCATATCACCCGCACCTACCGCTTTGATACCTTCCATAGCGGTTGGGTCCAGATCCTGGCGGCTGAACAAACCCTGCAAAGCGAAGACTGGTACCAGGGCACGGCAGATGCAGTGCGCAAACAAATCCGTGAGATCATTGCTTCTGATGCAGCTTATGTGCTGATCCTGGCAGGCGATCACCTCTACAGAATGGATTACGCTGCAATGGCGAAATTCCACTGGGAGAATGATGCCGATATCACCGTGGGCGTTCACCCGGTAACCAAGAATGAAGTGCCTCATCTGGGCATTCTGAAGGTTGCGCCCGACCAGCGGATTGCGGCCTTTGTG